>WRDJ01000056.1 GCA_009783495.1 Clostridiales bacterium
CGTCGCATAGCGGTGTCAGCCGCTATGCCGCAATCAGCAAGTACGCCTGCGGTCGCACCCCGCGTCTTTCTTGCTCCGCTCGCTTTTCTTGTCTCCTTATTATTGTTTGGCGCGGGCTGCCTGTGCTTTGCCACAGCTATTTAGTCGCCTAAAAACTCAATATATAACGGAGCGTTTTTATGCAAATTTTTCTTCATACATTCTAAATGACAACTAAGCTCTTGGCTTGATTCTTCCGCTTTTCTCTTTTTCCCTTTCAAGATTACCAAAAACAAACAATCTTCTTTGTTTTCTATGCTTTTTCCACAAAAACAACACATCCATTCCATATTAAAGCCCTTCCCCCCTCTCATTCGCTGAACTCGAATTCCTCTCTGCCGATTTTTACGCTGTCTCCCGGCTGCACACCGGCCCGGCGCAAAGCGCCGTCCAAGCCCTTCTTATCCATGATGCGCTGCAAACGCCAGACGGCGTCCTCATTGTCCAGGTCGGTCATGGCGATCAGCCGATCCAGTTCCGCGCTTTTTACCAACCAAAGGCCCTCCGCCTCTTTTTCTATGCGCCAGCCTTCCTCCGGCTTGACGGTGGTCAGGCGCACTTCCTCCTCTTCAAGCGGGGGGAGCTCGATATCTTCCTGCAGGGTTTGCCAAAGCCGCCAAAGCAGGGGCTGCAGGCCCTCGCCCTTGAGTGCAGAAAGCGGAAAGATCTCATATTGATCGCCCAGGCGCTTTTGCAACTCCGCCAAACGCTCCTCGGCCCCCGGCATGTCCATCTTATTAGCCGCCACGATCTGCGGGCGGGCCGTCAACCCGGCCTTATAAAGGCGCAATTCCTCATTGATGACGGCGAAATCCTCTGCCGGGTCGCGCTCGCCCGACATATCCAGCACATGCAGCAACACTCTTGTCCTTTCGATGTGGCGCAGGAAGCGGTGGCCCAGCCCCAGCCCGCTATGCGCGCCCTGCAGCAGGCCGGGCAGATCCGCCGCCACGAAGCTTTGTCCCTCGCCCAAGTCGGCCACGCCCAAATTGGGCGTCAAGGTGGTGAAGGGATAGTCGGCGATCTTGGGCCGCGCCGAAGAAATTTTGGAGAGTATGGTGCTTTTGCCGGCATTGGGCAGGCCGACCAGCCCGACATCCGCCAAGAGCTTCAATTCCAGGACAAGCCATCGTTCCTGCCCCGGCTCGCCCTTTTCTGCGTGACGCGGGGCTTTTTGCTGCTCATTGGCGAAACGGGTATTGCCGCGCCCGCCGCGTCCGCCCCCGGCCGCCACGGCCCGCTGCCCGTTCGCCACAATATCCGCCAGCACTTCGCCGCTTGCGGCGTCCTTGACCACGGTTCCCACCGGCACCTTGGCCACGATGCCGGGAGCGTTGGCCCCGTGCATATTCTTGCCCTTGCCGTGTTCGCCGCGCGCGGCCTTATAGTGCTGCTTATATTTGAAATCCATCAGGGTGTTCAAATTTTCGTCGCCCTGGAAGATCACGTCGCCGCCCCGTCCGCCGTCGCCGCCGCAGGGCCCGCCCAGGGGCACATATTTTTCCCGGCGGAAGGCCACTATGCCGTTGCCGCCGTCGCCGCCCTTGACGTAGATTTTCGCGTAATCGTAAAACATTTTTCCTCCCGCCTTGTCGCAGCCGGCGGCGCATCCCGGTGTCGCATGGACAAGGGGCAGAAGCCGGAAGTCAGAAGTCAGAAAACGACAGAGCCCCCGGCAGCACTTTGCGATTCGGCCGTTCACGTGCTGTTATATCAGGGCAAACGGCAATTCGCCGTTTGCTTCACACTCTGTCTCCTCGCCCCTGGCCTCTGTTTCTATACGCTCATGCCCTCTCCTTGCCGTTTCGTGGGATGCTTGCCGCTCTTGGCTCCTCGTTTTTGCTGTCCCTGCTGCCCCCAACCGCAGTCTGATAAATAAATATTAACGCATTTGTGGAGACAAGTCAAACTTTCCTGCATAATATATATCATGGACAAGGTTTGAGCGCCGGCAAGCAGGCGGCCCCGCGCCGCCTGGCGTTTAAACCGGGCCATGAAAAAACAAAGAACCGGAGGGCTCCGGTTCTTTGTTTTTTATACGGCTTCGGTCTTGGCGTAAACGCTGACCTGTTTTCTCTCGCAGTCTTTCCTCTCAAACCTGACCAGGCCGTCAATGACGGCAAAGAGAGTATGGTCTCTGCCGATCCCGACATTATTGCCGGGATGGAACTTTGTCCCCCTCTGACGCACGATAATGCTGCCGGCGGTGACAAATTGACCGTCGTGCCTCTTTAAGCCTAATCGTTTGGATTCGCTGTCGCGTCCGTTGCGCGAACTGCCGCCTGCTTTCTTGTGGGCCATGGAATCCACTTCCTTCTTCTTGAGTCGTCGCAGTCAACTTCGCATAACGGTGTCAGCCGTTGCGTCGCGATCCCCGACGTATTATTATATCACGGCAAACGGTAATTCGCCGTTTGCTTCACACACCGCGCTCTTGCCCCTGTCCTCTGTCATACGGTACGCCTGCGTTTCCACTCCAAAAGGCGGAAAAGCGCCTTTCGGGGACTCCGGGCCGCAGCTTGCGTATTCCTTGTTCTGTTTGCTTTTTTTGGCTCCTCGTTTGTGCTTTCGCGCAAACTGTGCTATTCTTAACTCAAGCAAAAATCTTTTCGATCCGCAACTGCGTGAACGGTTGACGATGGCCGTTTTTCTTGCGGATATTCTTTTTGGGCTTATACTTGAATACAATGACCTTTTTGCCCTTGCCGTGGCCCAAAACCGTGCAGGAAACCTTGGCGCCGGGCACCAGCGGATTGCCGATGGTCGCGGCCTCTCCGTTCATCACGGCCAAGACCCGCTCGATCTCCACGGTCTGTTCCGGTTCAAGGTTGAGCAGCTCGACCTTGATGACGTCGCCTTCGGCCACTTTATATTGTTTTCCGCCCGTTTGAATGATTGCGTACATGTTCGCACCTCCCCTAATTTTATAGACCCGCCCGGCGCAGGTGGCCCGCAGGCGCTTTGAACCAGCCCGGCGCGGTGTAGCAACGCAACAGATGAATAATAGCACTTTTTCTTATTTGTGTCAACAACATTTTGTGTGATTTTGCCGAAAAAATTTCAAAAATATTTTTTATCAACCCGGGATTTCGCCATGTCCGATCGTATTATAAGTGAAGGGAGGTGAGGGCGATGGCAAAATCTTTGCAGCGTACGGACAAAGAGATTGCCGAGCTATATCAACGCCACGTCAAAACCGTATATCGAGTGTGCTTCGCCTATATGAAGAATCGCGATGACGCCGACGACATGGTGCATGATACCTTTGTCAAGCTGATCAGGCAAGGCTGCGCTTTCGCTCATGAAGAGCATGAAAAGGCCTGGCTGATCCGCACGGCCTCCAATCTTTGCAAAGATAACCTGCGCCATTGGTGGCGCAAACGGGAGAAGTTCGAGGACTGCGCAGCTCTGCCAGGCAAGGATTCCTTCGAGATCACAGAAACCTTTCAAGTAATCATGGGCCTGCCGGAAAGATACAAAACGGTGATCTATATGTATTACTACGAAGGCTATTCGGGGCAAGAAATCGCGCAGGCGCTCTCAAAGCCGCTCTCCACCATCTATAACCACCTGCATGAAGCGAAAACAATTCTTAGAAACAAGTTAGGAGGGGATTCTAACAGATTATCGAATCATGGAACAAAATCGAACCAAGCCGGGCCGCACAAGATCGCCTGCTGAATGAAATCCTGGAGAGCGCGCATGCCGCAAAACCGAGCAAAGTCGGGCGCGGCATAAATTTCAGCCTGAAAACACTTTTGGTGGCCGTTGCCATCGTCATGCTCTCCGCCACCACCGCTTTCGCCGCCTATGGCGCGGGCCTGAACGCGGTCCCGCCGCCGGAGGAAACGGACGTCGGGCAGCTGAACGAGTTGATCGTTGCGCTGCAAGAAGAGAACGCCGAACTGAACGGGCAGGTTGCCACATTGAGCGATGAAGTCGGGGAATTGCAGGAGCAGCTCGCGAGAGTAATCGCCAAGCAAGTTGACAATAAAGACATGCTCAAAGGCGGCCCCATCCAGGTTGATTTCAACACCACCGAGAAATTCAGTTTTGAAAAGGTCGAGTTCTACTCCTCTCTGGCGGAAGCCAATGAAGATCTGGGCGCGCCTTTTAAAACGGTTGGCTGGGTGCCGCAAGGAACCGTGCTTACAGGGGCCGATAGTCTCGGCGGATATGCCGGCGGACTGATAACGAGCGCACTTTATCCCGTTATGGTTATCGACTATAAGGTCCCGGGCCATTCGCTCCAGAACAATTTCAGGGTCAACGTGGTCCAATATTACTTCGGGCCGAATCATAAAGTTGTCAATATTAACACGGTTTATGATATGGAAACGGTCGAGGTCGGCGGCATTGAAGTGATCGTGATATATGTAAACGAGACCACCCTTAGATTATGCTGGATGGATGAAGACTGCGTGTTTTTCTCGGTATATGTCTATGGATTTGACCTCGCAGCAGCCCTCTCCGTCTCGGTCTTGATGAGTGCGCCGGTTCCTGCGAAATAACACCCTAAAAACCCCTGTGTGCAAGAAAAGGACGGCCGTAAGGCCGTCCTTTTTTCTTGTTTCAAAACGCCGGCTATTTTACCTTGCCGAAATTCTCCCGCGGCCAGAAACGCAGCACGATTTTCCCCTTGATGTTCTTGCGGGCCACAAACGGATCATCCCACAGATGGCTGTCCACGCTGGAATTACGGTTGTCGCCCAGCATGAAATAACACCCTTCCGGCACCGTCACCGGCCCGAAGGTATAGTCGGGTAGAACCACAAGATATGGTTCGTCCAGCGGTTCATCGTTGATATAGACCTTGTGATCTTTCACTTCCACGGTTTCGCCCGGCAGGCCGATGACCCGTTTCAGCAGGTCGTCGCTTTCCCCAAGCTCCGCGGGGGGGCTGAAAACAACGATGTCCCCGCGCCGCGGCCCGGAGAAAAGATAGGCCAGCTTAAAGTTGAAAAAGCGGTCGTTTTTATTGATGGTCGGCTCCATCGAGCCCGTGGGCACGATCCTGGTGTCGAAAACGAAGGCCTGCAAAACGAAAGCGATCAGCAGGGCCGCCAAAATGATTATGATCAGATCTTTCGCGAGAGATAAAAATTTCATTGCTGTTTATGCCTCCGAAGAGTTAGCTTTTAATCAGGGCCAAGGCTTCGGCCCTGCTGGTCTGCCGCGTTTCCAGGATGCCCCTCACCGCGGAGGTGATGGTGATGGAGCCGGGTTTTTCCACCCCGCGCATGGTCATGCACATATGCTCGGCTTCGATGATGACCAGAACACCGTGCGGCTTGAGCGTTTTCATAATGGCGTCGGCCACCTGCGAAGTCAGTCTTTCCTGCAGCTGCAGCCTCTTGGCATAACCCTCCACCACGCGCGCCACCTTGGAAAGGCCGGTGATCACGCCGTCTTTGGGGATATAGGCTACGTGCGCCTTGCCTACAAAGGGCATCAGATGATGCTCGCAGAGGGAATAAAGCGGGATGTTCTTGATGATGACCATTTCGCCGTGCTTATCCTCGGTGAATTGCGTGACCAGATGCTCTTTCGGGTCTTCGGCGATGCCGGCCAACACCTCCTCATACATGTCGGCCACTCTTCCCGGCGTATCCAGCAGGCCCTCCCGCTGCGGGTTCTCCCCGACGGCCTCAAGGATCATCCTGACGGCGCGGGCGATTTTCTCTTTATCCATGTTGTCTCCTTAAAAACCGTGTTATTATC
>WRDJ01000057.1 GCA_009783495.1 Clostridiales bacterium
AGCCAGAAAAATAATTCCGTTAACCATGCGTCGATTTGTCTTAAAACGGTGCCTTCCAGCATGAAGTCATCAAGGTGTTGTTTCATAATATGGCCTTGTTTCATGGTTGCGCCTCCTTTCCGAGGCGACAACATTCGACTTATTCACCAATCAGAACTACATAGCATTGGCGAATAAGCCTTTACTTATCGCCTCATAGAATAAGTCTGCCTTATGCCTTGTATCCATCACCAAACTGTTTTCCAGATTACCACAGAAGAGCATTTTCCAACTTTTCAATAAAACCACCTTCCTAATGTTAATATTATAACTTATTATACAGTATAACAAATAATTTTGCAAGAAAAATTTTTCGACATAAACTCAAGAGAAAAAATAAAACAAAAAAGGATGAGCGCAAATGAAGCCGGATTTGACCAGCCGCGTCATCACTCACATGACCATGTGGCTCTGGGGAGGGTTCATCTACTACCTGATTGAGCTCGCCTGGCGCGGGCACAGCCACCCCTCGATGTTCGTGGTGGGCGGCATCTGCCTACTGATTCTCGGCAACATCAACAATTTTTCCCTTGGGAAATGCCGCTCCTTTATCAATGCTTAATCGGCGGCGCCGCCATCACGGCCGTGGAATTTGTGGCCGGCTGCGTGGTAAATCTGTGGTGGGGCCTGGGCGTTTGGGATTATTCCGGCGTTTTTCTCAACGTGCTCGGGCAGATATGCCTGCCCTTTTTCTTCCTCTGGTGCCTGCTGGCCGCGGTCGGCATCTGGCTTTATGATTTCCTCAACTGGAAGCTGCTCAACGCCGAGCGTCCCCACTATAAGTTCATTTGACCGCAGATGGTTGCATAACCGGTCATCAAACGAAAAAGTGCTGTTTTATTATTTGATAAAATAGCATTTTTTTCGTTTTTTTTGAAATACTAAAATCAGAGCCTGGCAAAGAGGTGGAAAAATGTTAAAGGGCAGGGAAATCAGGGGTTTGCCGGTTTTTGCCGGGCCGAACAGAGAAGAAGCGGGCCGCGTGCGAGACTTGGTGATAAGCGAACAAAGCGGTTCTCTGGAAGCACTGGTGGTCGCTTCCGGCGGCCTTTGGCAGAAAAGCCTGCTGCTAAAAACCGCCGACATCGCTTCCATCAGCGCGTTGGGCGTATTTATCTCCGGCAAAGAGCGCCTGCAAAACCTGCCCAAGGAAACGCCGACCTTGAGCCAAAAGGGCTGGGTAGGCCGCAAGCTTTTTTCCGAGGGCGGCCTCGACAAAGGCACGGTGGCTGACATCTTGCTGGAGGAAAACATGGTGACCGGGCTTGAAATATCAAACGGCCTGGTGGGAGACCTGCAAGCAGGCAGAAATTTTTTGTCCTGGCAATCCGTACATTTGCGGCAAGAGAGTTTTGTGGAGGAAAATTCGCCGTTTTCGCGGGATCTTTCGTAATAATAGCGGATATTGTGCGGTTAAACGGCATTCCCTGCCGGAAAATTACTGAAAAAGGAGAAAACCCGATGCTTTGTCCTGTATGCGGAAGCAAAAAAATTGGAAAAATAAGTACGACAAATTATTTTTGCCGCAACTGTTATATGGAATTCAACGAAAAACGCGAGGTCTTTGTCATTACGGAGGACGGCGGTCTGGGAGCGGTATTCACTTCCGGCGTGTAAGACCCTCTAAGCTATTCAATCGAAAGAGGAGGTGAAGGAAATGAATGGCAGTTGGTATCGCTGGTTGTTGCTGGGCAGTCTGTTGGGAGGGGCCGTGGGAGCCGGCCTGCAACACAGCGTCGCACCGCGCGCGCGCAGCATCCGGGCCCATGCCGGCCATGCGACGGCGAGATTTGTGGAAGAAGCGGGCGACAGGATAAGTGATTTTGGCAGAGAACTGGGAAGGAAAATGCGTTAAAACTTAACTTATAGGGGCCGCCGCGAAAGCGGCGGCCCCTATAAGTTAAAAACTCATATAAACAGGGGGGCCCTCCGTGAGCGATAAGCAAAAAAAGATTGTCCTGAAAACCGGGCTTCTGCTGTTTTTCATCCTGTTGCTTTTTTTTGCCTTCAAAATAAAAAGCATCGTTTTCCTCTTCTTCTTCGCACTCCTTCTGGCCTATATCCTGCATCCCTTCGGCAACTTCCTTGTAAAAAAGAGAATCCCCCTGGTTTCCGCCATCGTGCTTGTTTATCTGCTCATGGCGGGATTGCTTTATCTCCTGCTCTTCATCGTGGCGCCGGGCTTGCTTGCGCAGCTGAACGCTCTGATCGAATATTTGCCGGAACTGAGCGGCGGTTTCGACGATTGGCGGAACAACTTCCTTCCCGGTGTGAAAAACCTGCGGCTTCCGGATTGGCTGGCCGAAGGTTTCGCCGCCATAAGCTCGGGGCTGGAACAAAAGCTGGCCCTCTGGCTGCAAAAGGCGGCGACATCCGTGATCGGCGCTTTCCGCTGCCTGCCCGCCGTCCTGCTGGCGCCGATCCTGAGTTATTATATGCTGCGGGATAAAGAACTTTTTTTGCGGCAGGCGGAGGCGCTGCTGCCGCCCAGACAGCGCCCGGAAATCCTGCGCTTAGCCGGCGACGTCAACCATCTGTTGCGCTCTTTTTTCATCGGCTATCTTTTAGTCTCCTTTTTCATCGGCTTCCTCACTTTTCTTGCCCTCCTGCTTTTGGGGGTGCGATATGCCCTGCTTCTTGGCGTGGTGATGGCCGTCGCCAACCTGAATCCTTTTTTCGGGCCCTTCATCGGCGCGGCCCCGGCCGTGTTGCTGGCCTTCTTGCAAAAGCCGCTCTTGGCCCTTTATGTGGTGATTGCCGTTTTCATCATCCAGCAGTTCGAAGGCGCCGTGCTGGCTCCCAAAATCATCGGCGGGCGCATCGGCCTACATCCTCTGACCGTAATTTTCGTGATCCTGGCCGGGGGTTATTATTTTTCCGTTTTCGGCATGATCCTGGCCGTTCCGGCCGCCGCCACCATCAAGCTGGTCTTTTCTTATGCATATAGCCGTGCCGTTTCATGGGAAAATAATAAAGAAGCTCTTTGACGCTTGGCTTTCTTTGTGCTAAAATATAGAAAAAACAGGCAAGAGGAGATAAACATGATTACCGGAAGCGAGATCAGAAAGAAATTTTTAGACTTTTTCGCGGAGAGGGGCCACACCGTCGTTCCCAGTTCATCCTTGGTGCCTTATAACGACCAGACCCTGCTTTTCACCAATGCGGGAATGGTGCAGTTCAAGGACGTTTTTTTGGGGCTGGAGCAAAAACCCTTTCAACGCGCGGTGA
This sequence comes from Clostridiales bacterium, assembly GCA_009783495.1. Classification (GTDB taxonomy): domain Bacteria; phylum Bacillota; class Dehalobacteriia; order UBA4068; family UBA4068; genus WRDJ01. Next base: position 3,268 of record WRDJ01000057.1, read on the forward strand.
CTGCCCAGCGCTGCCTGCGCGCCGGCGGCAAACATAACGACCTGGAAACGGTGGGGCGCACCGCCAGGCACCAGACCTTTTTTGAGATGCTGGGCAATTTCTCTTTCGGAGATTATTTCAAGGCTGACGCCATCCGCTATGCTTGGGAATTTCTCACCGTGACCTTGGGTTTGGACAAAGAAAAACTATATGTCACCGTCTATGACCAGGACGAAGAGGCGCGGGAGCTTTGGCAAAGCCTCACCGGCATAGAGCCGTCCAGGATTTTCGGCATCGGCGGCAAGGACAATTTTTGGTCTATGGGCGACACAGGTCCCTGCGGCCCTTGCAGCGAGATCTTCGTTGACCGCGGTGAAAAATATTGCTGTCAGGCCGAGGTTTGTGCCATCGGCCATTGCGACTGCGACCGTTGGATGGAGATCTGGAACCTGGTTTTCATGCAGTATAACCGCGATGAGGCCGGCAACCTCACCCCTTTGCCCAAGCCCAGCATAGACACCGGCATGGGCCTGGAGCGCATCACCTCGGTCTTGCAGGAAGTGGACAGCAATTATGACACTGACCTCTTAAAAGGCCTGATCCAAGCGGTGGAGGAGCTTTGCGGCAAACCCTATTCGCCCGGCCCGGCCGGTTTTCCTTTCCGCGTCATCGCCGACCACGCCCGTGCCTGTTCCTTTCTCATCGCCGACGGCGTTATGCCCTCCAACGAAGGCCGCGGTTATGTCCTGCGGCGCATCCTGCGGCGCGCCGCGCGTTTCGGGCGAGCACTCGGTCTGGAAGAGCCGTTTTTATATAAACTTGCGCCTTCCGCGCAGCGATCTTTGGGCGAGGCCGCCCCTGAGCTCACGCGGCAGATGGAAACGGTGCGGAAGATACTCCGCGCGGAGGAGGAGCGTTTCGCAGACACCTTGCAATATGGCTTGGCCGTGGCCGCCGAGATGATAAAAAAACTTTTGAGCGCCAAAGAGAAATTTTTCAAGCGGGAAGACGCTTTCCTGCTTTACGATACTTACGGCTTTCCGCTCGACCTGACCAAGGACATCGCCGAGGAATATGGCCTGAGCGTGGACACCGAGGGCTTCAATCGGGCCATGGAGGAACAGCGCGCCCGCGCCCGTGCCGCCCGTCAAAAAGCTGATACCTGGGAAGAAACGGTGAATATGGCGCAGCTTTTTTCAGGCCTTCCCGTCAGCGTTTTTCACGGCTATGAGCAGAATTCCGTCAAGGGCAAGGCGCTGGCCCTCTTTTGCGGCGGGCAGCTCGTCGAGGAAATTTCCGGCGAGTGCCGGGGGTATATCGCGCTGGATAGAACGGTTTTTTATGCGGAAGGCGGCGGTCAGGCGGCCGATCAGGGGGCGATCAGAACAAAGAACGCGCTCCTGCAAATATCCGACGCTTTAAAGCTGGCCAACGGCGTTGTCTTGCATAAATTCACGCTGGAAGAAGGTTCCGTGCGCCTGGGCGAGGAAGCGGAAGCTCTCATAGACACGCAAAGGCGGCGCGACATCGAACGTAACCACACGGCCACCCACCTCCTGCATAAGGCCTTAAGAAGCAGGCTGGGCGAACACCTGCATCAAGCGGGTTCGCAAGTGCTGCCGGAACGCCTGCGTTTTGACTTTACCCATTTTGCCCCGCTTTCCGTCGCCGATTTGGCCGCGCTGGAAGAGGAAATCAACGAGCAGATCATGGCCGACCTGCCGGTTTCCGCGCAAGCGATGCGGTTGGAAGAAGCTAAGCAGAGCGGGGCGCTGGCCTTTTTCGATGGGAAATATGGCGAGAACGTGCGTGTGGTCGCCCTGGGGGATTATAGCCGCGAGCTTTGCGGGGGCACGCATTGCCATGCCGCCGGGCAGATCGGTTCGGTCAAGCTGCTCTCCGAAGCGGGCATCGGCGTGGGCATCCGGCGCATCGAGGCCGTCACGGGCCGTTTCGCCCTGCGTTATTACCGGGAAAACGAGGAAACGCTGGAAAAAATCTCGCATATCCTGAAAACCGAACCCGCCGCTCTGCTGAAAAAGACCGAAGCGTTGCAATCGGAAAACAAGGCCCTGGCCAAAGAACTGGAAAAGCTGAAAATGCAGCAAACGAAAGACAAAATCGAGGTGCTCAGCGCGGCGCGCGTGAAAATGGCGGGCATCCCCGTTTTGTTGGCCGAAGTGGAGGCTGGGGACATGGAAGCCCTGCGCCGCACTATGGACCTGCTTTGGGAGAGACAGCAGGGCGTGATCCTGCTGGCGGCCAAAGCGGAGGACAAAGTGAATATCATGGTCAAGGTGAGCGGGGAGGGGCAAAAGGCCGGGCTGCACGCCGGTAATCTGGCCAAGGAAGCGGCTGCCGCTTGCGGCGGCGGCGGCGGCGGAAAGGCTGATATGGCGCAGGCGGGCGGCAAAAACGCGGAGAAAATCCCCGAGGCGCTTGCGGCGGCGGGCCTCGTCATCAAGAGAATTTTGTGTGAATAAAAGGTGAAGCGCGGAATAT
>WRDJ01000058.1 GCA_009783495.1 Clostridiales bacterium
CATGAGCTGGATCATCTGGACGGCAGGCTTTTTACGGATATTATGACGGAGGAGATCAAAGACTGATGCGTGTTGTATTTTTAGGAAGTCCCCAATTTGCCGTGCCTTCTCTGCTGGCCCTGGTGAAGGCCGGCCATACTCTGGCGGGCGTGGTCACCCAGCCGGATAAGCCGGGCGGGCGCGGCGGGCGTCTTGCCGCCACGCCGGTCAAGGAAACGGCCCTTGCCTTGGGCCTGCCGCTGCTCCAGCCGTCCAAGGTTAACCAGCCGGAAGCCGTGGCCGCCATCCGCGCCTGGCAGCCGGATGTTCTGGCCGTGACGGCTTTTGGGCAGATTTTGCGTGAAGAGCTGCTCACGCTGGCGCCCAAAGGGGCGGTCAACGTACACGGATCGCTTCTGCCGGCCTATCGCGGCGCGGCGCCCATCCATTGGGCGGTGATCCGCGGGGAGCGCGTCACCGGCATCACTACCATGTATATGGATAAAGGCATGGATACCGGCAATATGATCTTCAAGCGCGAGCTGCCCATCCTGCCGCAGGACGATTGCGGTTCCCTCTACGAAAAACTTTCTTTGGTGGGGGCGGAACTTTTGGTGCAAACCCTGGAGGCGATGGCCCTGGGCAATGCCCCCTCGATACCCCAGGATAACACGCTGGCAACCTATGCCCCCCTGCTGAAAAAGGAGCATGAGGTCGTTGACTGGCAGGCGGACGCCTCGGCCGTGCATAACCATATCCGGGGCATGTCGCCTTGGCCGGGAGCCTATACGGTAATCGGCAACAAAAGGCTGAAGCTGTGGCAGTCCAAGGCTTGGCCGGAAGGCCGGGCGGAGGGGCGGCCCGGGGAAATCGCTGCGTTGCCGGGCGGTGAGGGCGTTTTCGTGAAATGCGGGAGCGGCCTGTTGGAGCTCTTGCAGGTGCAGCCGGAAGCAGGCAAGAAAATGCTTGCCGCCGACTGGGCCAGGGGCTATGGCGTGAGGCCCGGCGCCGTTTTGGGGGAAAACCTGCCATGACAGGCCGGAAAAGGCTTTTCCTCGGCCTTTTGTGCCTGAGCCTGCTGGTGCTCTTCGCGCTGGCTACCTTTTTCGCTTATCTGGCGCTCAACCCGCAAAGCTCGGCCTATGATGTGAGCGTTCTCATCGTGGTGTTGGTGATCGGCGCGGTCCTGCTCGTTTTCGCTTTGGGTGTTTTGGCGGTGATTGCGGCGGTGATGAGCGGCCGTTCTTGGGGGCGTTTCGGCAGCTTCCTGCTCAAGGCGGCCTATGCGCTTTACCCCGCCGCGCTCTCTTTGGGCGGGCTTTTCGGCATCCCCAAGGATAAGATCAGGGCCTCCTTCGTGGAGGTCAATAATCAGTTGGTGCGCTCTTCTCGCCATGCCGTTGCCCCGCGGGAGGTTCTGATTCTGGCCCCCCATTGCCTGCAAAAAAGCGATTGCGCGGCCAAGCTGGGCCAGGGCGCGGAAAACTGTCTGCGTTGCGGCGGCTGCGGCGTGGGCGGGCTTCTGGACTTGGCGCAAGCCCTCGGCGTGCAGCTGGCGGTGGTGACGGGAGGGACCTTGGCCCGCAAATTCGTCGCGGAATTCAAGCCGCGGGCCATCGTGGCCGTGGCCTGCGAAAGGGATCTTTCCGCCGGCATAATGGACACGGCGCCCCTGCCCGTCCTCGGCGTGGGCAACCTGCGCCCGCACGGCCCCTGCAAGAACACGGCGGTGGAGTTGGAGAAGGTGGAAGAAGCGGTGGCGTTTTTCACGGTAGGTCGCTAAAACCGGCGGCGCATTAAGGTGTCAGAGGGAGGTAGATAAAAATGCAGTGTTATATTTGCGGCAAGGAACTCGACAAAGGTTATTTATGTGAAGAGCATCGCCAAGAACTAAAAAGAATGATTAGAAAAAAAGAAAACCTAATTGAAAACCCCAAATTTAAACACCATTGTTTAATTTGTGGAGAATTCAAAGGAAGGATAATTATTGACTACCCTTCCGTTGGTCCTTTTTGCGATGAAGAAATTGAAGATGCTGTGGGCTGAATCTGGTAGCTCCCTGTCCGGCAATTCCGCCCATCTCCGCCGCCCTCAACAGCCGAAACCGGCGGCGTTCACGATAACGCAAACACCGACAAAAGGAGGCAAAGAACTTGTATTTCGACTATACCTTTATCCTGATCATCATCGGCATCATCATCAGCATCTATGCCCAGTCCAAGGTGCACGGCACCTATGCGCGCTACTCTAAGGAGCCTTCGCGGGCCGCCGTGCCCGCCTTCAGGGTGGCCAGGCAAATCCTTGATTCCAACGGGCTCTCCGATGTGAAAATCGAGCAGGTGGCCGGGCAGTTGAGCGACCATTACGACCCCAGGCACAAGGTGCTGCGGCTTTCTCAGGGAGTTTATAACAGTTCTTCCCTGGCGGCCGTCGGCGTGGCTGCCCACGAGGCCGGGCACGCCATGTAGGACAACGACGAATATCTGCCGCTTCAAATTCGTTCCGCCATCGTGCCGGTGGCGCGGTTCGGCTCCAGCGTCTCCTGGATTTTGATCATCCTTGGCATAATTTTCAGTTATATGGGCTTGATCCAGATCGGTATCTGGGCCTTCACGGCGGTGGTGCTCTTTCAGCTCGTCACCTTGCCCGTGGAGTTCAACGCCTCTTCCAGAGCCATCGCCGCTTTGGAAGGCGGCGGCTATCTGACGCGCGAGGAAGTGCCTCACACGCAAAAGGTGCTTTCCGCGGCGGCCTTCACCTATGTGGCGGCGGCGCTGGTGGCCATTTTGCAGCTGCTGCGGCTGCTGTTGATTTTCGGGGGCAGGAGATAGTTTTGATGGCGCGGGAAGGAAAAGCGCCGCTCCCGGCGCGGGAAGCGGCGCTGCTGATCCTGAATAAAATCGTAAAAGACGGGGCCTATGCCAACCTGGAAACGGCGCGCGTCCTTTCCGCCTGCCCATACCCGGGCAACGAAGCCGCCCTGGTCACGGAACTGGTGTACGGCGTTTGCCGTATGCAGGCCGCCTGTGACTGGCTGCTCAATCGCTTGCTCTCCAAACCGCCGGAAAAACTGCCCTTGCCGATCCTGCTGATCCTGCGTATGGGCATTTATCAGCTGCTCTATCTACAAAAAATCCCGCCCTCCGCCGCAGTGGACGAATCGGTCAAGCTGGCCAAGAAATACGGACACGCCGGGACCGCCGCCTTGGTCAACGCGGTCTTGCGCGCTTTCTGCCGCCGCCGCGAGGAACTGAATTTCCCCGCCAAAGAGGGAAACCCAGCCTTATACCTGCATACGGCGCTCTCGCACCCCGAATGGCTGGCCGAATATCTGCTTGGAATGTGGCCGCTTGATGATGCCGAGGCCTTCTGCCTCTATAACAACGCTTCCCACGGCATTTCCATACGCGCCAACACCCTGAAAACAAGCCGTGAACAGCTCAAACAGGCTTTGACTGAAGAAGGCATAGAGGCCCAGGAAAGCGCCTTCGCCCCGGAAGGGCTGATTCTGCGGCGCGTTTCTTCTTTGGAAAAGCTGAACGCGTTCAAAGAGGGCCTTTTCATGGCGCAGGAGCAGTCCTCCATGCTGGCGGCCCATGCTTTGAGCCCCGCGCCGGGCGCCAAGGTGTTGGATATTTGCGCCGCGCCGGGCGGCAAAACCACCCATCTGGCGCAGCTGATGGGCAATCGCGGCGCGATCCGCGCGCTGGACAAGCACCCGCACAAAATCGCCCTGATAGAGGAAAATTGCCGTCGCCTGGGCATTGACATAGTGCAAGCCGAGGCCGCCGACGCCCGTCAGGCCGCCGGGGCTTTGGCCGGTTGGGCGGATTATTTGCTGCTCGACGCGCCCTGTTCCGGTCTGGGCGTGCTGGCCCGTCGCGCCGACGCCCGCTGGAGGAAAACCTCCGCCGACATCGCCGCCATGAGCGCCCTGGGGCGCGAACTGCTTTGCGCCGCCGCCGATATGCTGGCATCGGGCGGGGTGATGGTCTTTTCCACCTGCACCGTCACGCGCGAGGAGAACCGGGAGAACTTAGAGTGGTTCCTGCAAAGCCGGCCGGATTTCGTTTTGGAACCCCTGGCGCTGCCCTTCGTGCCGAACCAGGCGCAAAAAGAGGCGCATGAGTGCGGGTTCTGGCAGATATTGCCGCAGAATGAGGGGATAGAGGGGTTTTTCATCGCGAGGTTACGTAAAAATAATATTTGAGGAGGCGGTTGAATGAAGCGAATTGAATTTGAAAACGATTGGGTTTTTGATATTGACGTTGAAAGCATAAAAGACTATTATGGCAAACAAAAAGATTGTGCAGATAAGCAGTATATAAAAAGACTGCCGGATAGCCTGAAAGACTTCCTTGCTCAATTTGGAATTGATTATGAAAAGCCTTGTGTAAACAATAAGGATATTGGTTTAACATTCTATGTTTACGGAACAGCTTATACAACTATTGGATTTGAATTGGATTTTTACGGAGAAAACCAGTTCGCTTCCATTGTGATTGAACGTGACGAGCCATTGTGTGATAACCCGTCATTCACTATCTGGATATTTTGTTAAAAAAAGAGGTCAACGATGCCGGAAAAGCCGGATTTGCGTTCCCTGGCGCGGGAAGAAATGGAAGAACTGGCGCAAAAGCTGGGCTGGCCGGCCTATCGCGGGCGGCAGATTTTTGCTTGGGTGCATAAGCACGGCTCACGGGATTTGGCGGGGCTGAAGAACCTGCCCGCGGAATTAAAACAGGCTTTGGGCGAATATACTTATATCGGGCAGCCGCAGGAGCTCACGCGGCGGGAATCCTCGGCCGGGGACGCCGTGAAGCTGCTGCTTTCCCTGCGCGATGGCGAGAGAATCGAAACGGCGCTCATGCTTTATCACCGCAAAAGCACGCGGGAGCGCGCCACCTGCTGCGTCAGCACGCAAAGCGGCTGTTCCATGCGCTGTGCCTTCTGCGCCACCGCCTTTTCCGGGCCGGGCCGCAACCTCTCCGCCGGAGAGATCGTCTCACAGGCGCTGCTCTCGCGGGAAACCGCCCGCGAAAAAGGCTTTCCCGGGCTCACCAATATCGTCTATATGGGTATGGGCGAACCGCTTCTCAACCTCGCGGCGGTGAAGAAAAGCCTGCTGCTTTTCAACGCCGAGGACGGCCTGAACATCGGTATGCGGCGCATGACGGTCTCCACCTGCGGCCTTGTGCCGGGGATTTACGAATTGGCCGACTGGGGCAAGCCGGTGGGGCTGGCCGTTTCCCTGCATGGCGCGAACGACGCAACGCGCCGCCGCCTTATGCCCGCCGCATATCCCATCAGCGAAGTTATGAAAGCCTGCCGCCATTATCAGGAAAAAACGGGCGAGAGGGTGACTTGGGAATATGCCCTTTTTGCCGGGGTCAACGACAGCGGCCGGGACGCCGCGCGCCTGGGGGCCCTGCTACGGGGCGAAAACGCTCTTTTGAACCTTATTCCGGCAAATTTTGTGGCGGAAACAGGATTTTCCCCTTCCAAGGTCGAAAGAATAGAAGAATTTTCTAAAATTGTGGCATCCTATGGTGTAGAGGTTTCGCAAAGGGAGCCGCGGGGCGTGGATATTGACGCCGCCTGCGGCCAGTTGCGGCGGAGATAGCAGCAGAGATGATCCGGAAAGGAGGCGCCGGCCGTGCGGGTCTCGTTCATTTCCCATGTCGGGCAAGTCAGAGAAAACAATGAAGATTCCGTGCTGTGCTTGCAGGACGCGGGCCTTTTCGCGGTGGCCGACGGCATCGGCGGCC
>WRDJ01000059.1 GCA_009783495.1 Clostridiales bacterium
CGCGCAGGTCGGCCCCGTTTTCCAAGAGGTGCGTGGCCACGGAATGGCGCATGGTGTGCGGGGTGATCTCCAGCCCCATCCCCTTGCCATAAGCGCGGATGAACTTCCAGCAGCCCTGGCGGGTCATTTTTCCGCTCTTGCGGCCGTTCAGAAAGATGAAATTGCTGCTTTTCCCTTTCAAAAGCGCGGGGCGGCCATAACGTAGATAATCCTCCGCGGCCTCTATGGCGGCCCTGCCGAGAGGCGTGACGCGCTCCTTGCCGCCCTTGCCGATGCAGCTGAGATAGCCCAGCTCCAGGTTGACGTCCGTGAAGGCGAGGCCCAGAAGTTCGCTCACCCGCAAGCCGCTGGCATATAAAACCTCCAGCATGGCGCGGTCTCGCTTGCCGATGGGCGTGGATAAGTCCGGCTGCTGCAAAAGCCGTTCCATTTGCTCCTGCGTCAGCACATGGGGATAGTATTGCGCCAGCTTAGGGCTATCCAGGTTGAGCGCCGGGTCTTTATCCAGCAGTTTTTCCGCGGCCAGATAGGCACAGAAGGATTTCAGCGCCACGATGGCCCTGGCCATGGTGGCGGGGCTTTTTTTGCCCTCTTTCATACGCAGCAGGTGTTCGAGCAGGCTTTCCCTGGTGAGACCCTGCAAACCGCGCGAGCCGCTTTCCTTGAGAAAAACGGCATAGGAAAGCAAGTCGAAACGATAGCTGACGACGGTGTTGGCCGCCAGCCCTTTTTCAACCTGCAGGTAATAGATGAAGTCATCTATATATTCTCTTAATAGCCTGTCCACAGCTTCCGCGCCGGTGACGCCGATATGAGCCACCCCTTTTCCGATGATTTTTTGGGGCGCACAATGCACGCCCCTGCGAATAACCTTCCGCGGCTTGTCATTCAGGCGCATTCGCTTCGCTCAGCGTAAACTCCGCGAAGAATCTTTGGCGTTAATAGGCGGGCTTTTTTAGATTATTCGGCAGCTTCGCACCCTCAGAATGACAGCATCTGCAACGCTGAATGAGGCATAACCAGGCAAAAACGAGGAGGCAAAAGAAGCGCAATACAAGGAATGCGCGAGCCGTGAGCGCAGGCGTAGCGTGTAGTGTGCCTAAGGGAATTTCTACGCGGGAGGCGGCTTTTCCTGCGCTACCTTATCTGATAGACCGTTTTTAATTCCTGCCAGACGGCCATTTCCTCGAGGTCGAACGCTTCGCCCTCCACGCGCCGGGAAGCGCCGGGGGGTTCGTCTTCCTTGGCGGCGAAACGCTCAAGAGAGTTGGCCTCCAGCATCAGGTTATAGAACGAGGGCACCAACACCCCCAGCAGCAATAAAACCAAAAGCACCTTGAACAGGGTGTCGGCTTTTTTCTTGGGTTTGGTCACGGCTAAAAAGATCATTTTTTCTCCCCCTCGCGGGTTGCTTTAGAAGTCTAATATAATAATAGTTGGCAACGGCGCTTTTATGCGTATTATTTATAATATCTTAAAGAAGCTCTTTAGCAGCCAGGGAACGGTGTAGCCCTGAACGCAGGAGCTCAGGCCCGCGCCGAGCAGCAGGACGAGGAAAAATAGGCTGTAGCGCAGAAATTGCCGTCCGAAAACGCCGCTATATTCCTTGCGCAACAGCTTTAAGGAAAAGACCGCGGCCAGCATGGAGGCCGCGATGAAAAGCGGGACTAAAAGAAAGTTCTGCGGCAAAACAGCCAGCAGCACCATCACCAGCCCCTGCGGATTATCCAGGCGCAGCAAAAACCCGATGGCGAGGCCCAAAGCCATCCCCTTATAAAAAAGGGCCGCCAAAACCAAGGGGGAACCGATGACCGTGAGGCCCAAAAACCAGATAAGCAGCAATAATGCTCCGTTGGACAGGAAGGCGTTTTTCATTTCCAGCCGGTTATCTATCTCGGCGCGCGGCAGCTCCTGCAAAAGGCCGGAGAGATATTGCGTCATTTCACTTTGATCTTCCGCGCTGATTTTGGAGGGCATGATCCAGCCGGAGATCACCCCGGAAGCGAAAACCGCCAGCAAAATGAGATAACCCATACCGTTGCTTTTGACGTGCCCGAGCAGATTTTTCAAAAATTCCTGCGGCAATCGCTTTCCCCTCCCCTCAAGCCCGTCTGCTAAATTTTATGCGTAAGAAGCGGCAATATGACAAGCCGAAAGGGGGATAGCCTCCTGCCTTTCTTCATATACTATTGCCATAGGAGGGGAAGCGCATGGAAATGATTTTCACCCGGCGGCAGTTTTTGTTCAAAGGAAAGGTGCGCGAGCTGGCGGCATTTTTACAGGAAAATGCCGGGCGTTACCGCACCCTGCAGGAATTTTTGGCCGCCAACTTAAATTAGGCATATCCGCCCGGGATAAAAAGAAACACGGCTGCGCCGTGTTTCTTTTGTTTTAGAACCCATCCTCTCAAAGCCATTCTATTATATGGCTGTTTACCGGTATTTAGCGCATCTCAAACAATTCGCTGGCGCTCACGCCCAGCGCATCGGAGATTCTAAACAGCACATCCAGCGACAATGATTTATCTACTTTCTTAGCTTCAATATTACTAAGATGCGTGCGGCTAATCCCGGCCAATTCAGCTAAGACTTCTTGCGTCAAGCCGTTCCTTTTGCGATAAAACGCGATATTGAGGCCCAAAACCAGATATTTTTCAGCATGGCGTTCTTCCATTTCATCACCTTTTCGTTTTGGGCAAGGGTTCGCTTACATCCGTTCTCCCCAAAAGATAATCTGTTGTGGTGTTATGGAAATCGGCAAGTTTAATCAAAATCTCCGTCGGAATGTCAAGCGCCCCGCGCTCATAATCGCTGTAAACGCGCTGGCTGCAATTCAGCGCTTTTGCCATATCCGTCTGAACCAAATCCTTGTCTTCCCTCAAATCACGGATTCTTCTATACATGGATTCATCACCTCAAAAGAAGCATATCTTAGCGGAATATCCACCGTTGACATTTAGCGGAAAATCCACTAAGATATGTTGAGAGGTGATAAAATGACAGATTATAAAGCGATGTATTTCAAATTGTTCAACAGGATTGCTGCCGCCATTGAGCTCCTGCAAAAAGCGCAACAGGAGGTTGAAGAGGATTATATCGAAAGTGAAGAAGCTTCAGCTAATGAGCGGCAGAACGGCGATGAATAATGCGGCACAACGCTAAGGCGGCAAAAGAAGCGTTTAGCCGAGAAGAACCGCTTTGGCATAGGTGCGGAAAACCTGCTCTATCTCTGCTTCCACCTCTTGGCCCGCTTTCTTCGCCGCTTGCGCAACGTCAATGATGAAGCCTTCTATGCGGGCTATGCCGTCCTCCGGGCGTTCGCCGTGCGGCTCTAAAATTTTCAGGTGCAGCCGCTGCCCCGGCTGCACGGGCGCCGCGGCCTGCTGCAAATCCTCATCCCAGGAGGGGCGCGCCACACTTTCTTCCATGCGCATGGCGCCGTTGCCGCGCACAACGAACTTCTTGCCCGTCTGACGCTCCAGAAGGGCCAGGTTCTGCCCGGCCCGGCCGATCAGGCAGGCGGCCGTCAGGGGATGCGCTTCCGCCAAAATGACCGGGGCTTCGCTCTCCGCGGCCAGCCTTTGCAACTCTTTTTTCAGGTTGGTGGCCGCGCTTTCTTCCGTCAGCACCCTGCCCTTGCCCCGGCAGAAGGGACACTCTTTTTCCATGACGCCGGTCATTTCCTGGCCGATTTTCTTTCGCGTCATCTCCACCAGGCCGAGCTGGGTCATGCCCAAAACCGTGACCTTAACGCGATCTTTCTTCATCTCCGCTTCCAGGGCAGACAAAACGAGGGCTTTGTGCTGCGCAAGCTCCATGTCTATAAAATCCACGACGATTATGCCGCCAATATTGCGCAGGCGCAGCTGGCGGCCGATCTCCGTCACGGCCTCCAGGTTGATGTGCAGCACCGTCTCTTCCAGGTCGGCCTCGCCCACATATTTGCCGGTATTGACGTCAATGGCGGTGAGCGCCTCCGTGTGGTCAATGACGAGATAGCCGCCGCTTTTCATCCACACCTTGCGGTTCATGGCGCGGGCTATCTGTTTATCCACATCATAAAGGGCGAAAAGATCCGGCACGGCGGAAACGAAAACCTTGCTTTTCAGCGCGGAGGAGGTCAGCTCCATGACCTCCGTCACCTTGTCCAGGCTTTCCGCAGATTCGAGCAGGATCTGGTCTATATCTTCGCTCACAGTATCGCGCAGCACGCGCTGCAATAAGTCCAGGTCACGGTGGATGAGCGCCGGGGCCTTCGCTTTGGCCCCTTTGCCGAGAACGCGCTTCCACAGCTTGACCAGATATTTGAGTTCGGCGGCCAGCACCTCTTTTTCCGCCCCGTTGGCCTCGGTGCGGATGATCGCGCCCATGCCCGGCGGAAGGGAGGCCGCCGCCAGGGCCTTGAGACGTTGCCTTTCCCGCTCGTCCCCGATGCGGCGGGAAACGGCCACATGCCGCGCTGTGGGCATGAGAACGGCCAGGCGGCCCGGCAAGGTGGGATGCGTGGTCACTCTGGCCCCTTTGCCGCCCACCGGCTCCTTAAAAACCTGAACCAGCACCTCCTGCCCCTTTTTCAGCACGTCCCGGATGGATTGTTTGCGAGGGGGCGGGCTTTCCCCTTCCTCGGCGGAAACCTTGGGCAGGGCGTCGTCAATATAGAGGAAGCTGTTTTTTTCCAGGCCGATGTCCACAAAGGCGGCCTGCATTCCGGGAAGCACGTTTTCCACGCGGCCTTTATAGATATTGCCCATCAGGCTTTCTCCGGCGCTATGCTCGAAATTTATATTGACAAGACGGCGGTCTTCCAGCAAGGCCGCCGTGGTGATTCCTGATTCGATGCGGATAAGCAGTTCACGGTACATAAATCTCCTCCCCTCGTTGCAGCCGACTTCGCATTACGGCGCCAGCCGCATTGCCGCTCCCTCCGATATGCAAGCACGCCCGCAGCCGCGATGCGCGGCTTTCTTGTGCCGCTCGTCGCTTTTGGCTCCTCGCTGGCGCTATTGTTGTCGTCGTCGCGCACTCATCGCTCACGCATTATTTATGTCCATGCAAACGGCAATTCGCCGTTTGCGACACACTCTGTATTCTGGCCTCTGTCCTCTGTTATTACGGCTCCATTCCGTCCACGGAAAGGCCCAAGCGGCAGATGGAAAGCACGCGGCCCTGCGGCGCGGCGGCGGCGGCCACCTCCTGCGGTCGCGCATAACCCTGCGGGCCGATGGCCACGCTCATCAGAAGGCGGCTGCCCTCCGCCCGCAGAAAGCGCAGGCCCGGCCTGAGGTCGAAAACCTTGCGCCCTTTGGGCGAAACGCGCTCCACCGCATGCGTTTCTTCGGCCAGAAGGGCCTTGACGCCCGCGGCCAGCGCCTCTTCCGTTATCCCGTCGAGCGTCACCAGATAGGCGGCGGTATCAAGCATGGCCGAAAGCGCGGGGGTGCGCGGGTCAATGACTCTGGCGGAAAGAGCCCGCAATCCTTCCGGCAGGGAGGCGTTGAGGCGTTCGATCCATTCCGGCGCCAAGCCGTTCGCCATATCGGCGTCGAAGTAATCGGCCAGGCTTTCCACGCCCACGGCATGGGCCGGCCCCCAGGAAATGAGCGGGTGCGGGTTGAAGCCCGCGGAAAGCAAAACGGGCAGCCCGGCGCGGCGGAAAGCGCGCTCCCAGGCGGTGAGCAGGTCAAGGTGCGACAAAAAGGCCGGGCGACCGCTGATGCTTATCTTCACACGCCATCTTTGC
>WRDJ01000060.1 GCA_009783495.1 Clostridiales bacterium
GACGCCGCACTCCCCCACGGCCCGCCGCAGCAGGGCTTCTTCCGCCAGATAGCTTTCGCGCCACAGCGGATCGTGTTCGCGCAAAATAATGGGAAAAAGCACCCAAAGCTCCTCGTTCGTCATTTCAAGCAAAGACTTAGGCATGGCGGCCCTCCCTGGTGTGGATCACCAGCAACTGCCCTTCCTCATGCTCTATACGCGCTTTGTCGCCTTCGAAGATATTGCTGACGCCGATGTTTTCGCCCAAAAAAAGGTCTCGGCCCGCCAAAGGAAATTTCAGGCCGCGCAGGGTCACTTGGCGCGCCACGGGCGAGAGGGCCATGATGGATAGCAGGTCTCCCGGCGCCCCCGCCAACTCCAGCAGCCCGCCGCTGCAATAGACGGCGGTGTTGTCGTGCAAAATGACCATTCTCTCCAGCAACGGGGCGAAACGGCTCAGCAGGAAAACATTGGCGAGAAAGTGATCTGTGCGCCCGCCGCAGGCCCCCACCAAAGCCAGGTCGCGCGCGCTCTTTTTGACGGCCCACTCCACAGCCAGATGCGCGTCGGTATAATCCTTTTCCGGTGGATGAAGGACGAATTCGGTCCCTTGCGCGCGAAAAGCGGCGCGGGCTTTCTCGGAGAGGGAATCGCCGTCGCCCACCACGGCCAGCGGCGTCAGCCCGTGCTGCAAGAGATAATTGCCGCCGCCATCCGCGCAGACGATGAAATCGGCGGCCTTGAGGGCGGCCAGAGCAAGGCCGGCAGGCGCATCGCCGCCGCAGGCCACGACCCATTTGGGGGTATTTGTTTTTTCTTTTGCGGTGTTATCCGTCATGATAAAGCCCTCTTTCATGCCTGGCGTTTTGCCTTCTTTCTGCCTTATTGCTTCTTGTTTGTTATCCCCACGGGGAGGGGAACCCGTTTTTTTTATAAGGTGTTGCCGGAAGCGTATTCGTTGGTACGTCGAGGATCGCGGCGAAGCGGCTACCACAGTAATACGATGCTTATGTTGCTGGTGAGACAGTCGGGAAAAGCGTTTTTCCGTGGCCTTTTTTATTCAAATCCACCAGCCCGTCCCGCATGACAACCTCCCCGCGCACGATGGTATAGACAGGAAAGCCCTGTGCCGCAAGCCCGTCATAAAGCCGGTTGACCTCGCGGTTTTTGGTATACATCTTTTCGATGGAAAGGCCGGCGCGTTTTCCCATGTCCACGATGGTGAAATCCGCGTCGCTGCCCACGGCGATGCGGCCCTTTCGCGGATAAAGCGCGAAAATTTTGGCGGCGTTTTCGCTCATCAAAACGGCCAACTTGTCCAAGGAAAGGCGGCCTCGGTTGACCTGATCCAGCATCAAGGGCAGCATGGCCTCAATGGCGGGCAGGCCGGAAAAAGCCCGCCAGATTTTTGACAGCCCCGCCTCCTTCTCCGCTTGGAGCAGAGGCGCATGGTCGGAACCGATCATAGAGACCGTGCCGTCCAGCAAATATTCCCATAATCCCTCCACCTCTTCACGGGAACGCAGAGGGGGGTTGCATTTGGCATAGGGGCCCCATTTGAGCGCGGCTTCCTCGTCAAAAAGCAGATAGTGGAAGCAGGTCTCGGCCATCACGTCCACGCCCCGCGCCTTGGCTTCCTTGACCATTTGACAGGCCGCGGGGGTGGTGATGTGACAGATGCCGATTTTGGCGCCCGTTTCCTCCGCCAGGCGCAGCACCGTGGCCACGCTGCGCGCTTCGGCCTCGGCAGGCCGCGATTTATGATGAAAAGAATAATCCTCCTGCCCGGTGCGGTGCAGAAACTCTTCCCGCTCGCGGATCAGCTCATGATCCTCACAATGGAAGAAAAAGCGCGTGCTCAGGCGGGCCGCCTCCTGTAAAATGCGTCTGAGCTGGCCTTCTTCCGTGGCGGTGATGCCGTTGAACTCCTCTTCCCGGCCCGGGGGCAGGGGTTGGATGAAGGTCTTGAAGGCGACGGCCCCCTCGCGCGCCAAGGCGGCCAGCTCATCCGTGTTGTTGAAACCCGCCCCGCCGTAAAAGGCCACGTCCACCAAAGATTTTTCCTCCGCCAGCTTTCGCCTTTCGCGCAAGATTTCGGCCCGGTAAACCGGGGGATTGACGTTAGGCATATCGCAGACGGCGGTGACGCCGCCGGCCGCCGCCGCCGCGCTGCCGCTCGTGAAATCCTCACGATCAGCGCGCCCCGGCTCGCGCAGATGGGTGTGGGAATCTATGATCCCCGGCAGGACGAAAAGCCCCGCCGCGTTGATGACCTCGGCAAAAGAGCGGTTCTCTGTGCCCGCCCGGCCTATGGAGACGATTTTACCGCCCTCCGCGGCGATATCCCCTTCGACAAAACCCGCGCCGTCAAAATAGACGGCGTCTTTTATCAGCAACTGCCCTTCCCGCATCCGCTCCGCCTCCGTAACAGTAATGATCCCGCATGAAAAAAATTATATTTTACGCCGGGGATATTGTCAACTCCGGGCATGGGAAAAGGGGCGTATGTAATATCGAGAAAACGCGGAAAATAGAAACGAGAGGGGATAAACATCATGCAAAAATTTTACGGACGAGACATAAGCGGAAAGCGCGTGGCCGTGGCGGGCCTGGGCGGGCTGGGCGGCCATATTTGCGAGCAGTTCGCCCGCCTGGGGGTCGGCGCGCTGACCTTAATTGACGACGACAGCTTCGAGTCGGGCAACCTCGGCCGCCAGCTTTTTTGCAGCGCGGAAACGCTTGGGCAACCGAAGGCCGCCGCCGCCGCGCAGCGCATCGCGCTGGTGAACCCAAAGGTGCGGGTAAACGCTTTCGCGGCGCGTCTGGAAGAGGAAAACGCGCGCGAGCTGTTAAGCGGGGCCGACCTGGTGATGGACGCGCTTGATAATATCCCGTCACGCAAAGTCCTGCAAGCGGCCTGCACGGGCTTGGCCCTGCCTTTTGTACACGGGGCGGTGAGCGGCTGGCAGGGGCAGACGGCGACGGTTTTCCCGGGCGACGGGACGCTCGGCCTGCTCTACGGGAACGCGGGGAACGGCGTGAAAAACCCTGCTGTCCCGGCCTTCACACCCGCGTTTCTGGCCTCCCTGCAGGTGGCGGAGGGGCTGCGGCTGTTGTTGGGGAAGCCCCCCCTGCTGCGGGGAAAGCTGCTCTTCGTTGACCTATCGGCGTTTTCATGGAATCTGATTGAGCTTTAAAACGATCTCTTTTGCGGCGTTGGCTGCAGCGATTCCACGGAACAAAAATGACCGCCCCCCTGCAAGGTATGCGGTCATTTTTGTCCGTAATTCTGTGAGCTAGGCATAGGGGAGCCGAACCCCTATGCCTTGTTTAGCGGCAGCGCCTTTTGCTGTTTTTATGATATGCCATTAAAAATGTTTTCTCAATAATCAATTTTTTGGCGTCCGGCGGGAGGGCCGGGGCTTTCTTCTTTATTTCTTTTTCAGAAATTCCACGACTTTAAATTTTACCACGATCTCGCCTTTTTTCTCTTCGGCGGTGGAAGCCGCGGCGGCGGCGGTTTTGCCCTTGGGCACGGAACTGATATTGCCCACCGCGTCCACGAAGCAAAGCGGCGGGAAAAGGACGCACCACCAGTTGCGGCCCCGGCCTTCGCCCAGGATGATGCGCAGAGCGTCATATTCACCGGCGGGCAAAACCCAATCCCCATAGGCCTTGGTGGGGAATTCCGCGCTGCACAGGCTGGCGCTCACCCCATAATCGGCCAGTCCGCGGAGAACTTCGCGGCAGGCCTCCTCGATCAGCTCAAGGTTTTGACTGATGGCGGCCGCCGCCTCTTCCTTGTTCGCAGCGCCGTTCAATGCTTTTTCCAGTACCTCGATAACTTTGTCGCGGATCAAAAGCTTCACTTCCTGGTCATAAGGCGAATCGCTGTTGGCGATGACATGCAGGCGGATCAAGCTGTCCGTTTGCGGCGCATAGGCCTCCGCCGAGACAAAAAGCCCGAAGCCGGCCAGGCCGATGACCAATAAAAGCAGGGCAGGCCAAAAATTGGAGTCTTTCGTAATCTTGCTGAACATTTTATTTTTCCTTTCTGTTTTTAAATATACTTGCGCAGGTGGTGCAGCGCCCCCTTCTCTAAACGCGACACCTGCGCCTGCGATATGCCTATCTCCGAAGCGATTTCCATCTGCGTCTTGCCTTCAAAAAAACGCAAGTTGATGATTTTTTTCTCCCTTTCGCCCAGGCGGTTCAGCGCCTCGCTGATGCTGATGCTTTCCGTCCACTGGCTGTCGGCGTTTTTCTCGTCGCCGATCTGATCCATTACATAAATTGGGTCGCCCCCGTCGTGATAAATCGGCTCGAATAGGGATAGGGGATCCTGGATGGCGTCGAGGGCGAATACGACGTCCTGCTGCTCCACGCCGATCTCGGCCGCGATTTCCGCAAGCTGCGGCTCGCGGTTGAAACGGATGCTCAGGGCGTCCCTGGCTTGCAGGGCTTTATAGGCGATGTCCCGCAGCGAACGGCTGACCCGTATGGGGTTGTTGTCGCGCAGATAACGCCTGATTTCACCGATTATCATTGGCATGAGCGTCTTTGGGTGAAAACCTATGTTGCCTCTTGAGCAAAGCCGGCGAACTTGTAAAAGATTTCAACCCTTTCGCCGTCTATGACGATTTTCTCCACACAGCTCCTGATGACGTTTCTTTGCTCCTGAGCGGTCATATAGGGCCACGATTCCTTGAGCGTCGTTAATGTTTTTCTCACCTTCTCGATTTTTTCACTTATAACATTCCGTTCCTCTTCCCGCGTGATTTGCTTTTTGATCTCAGCAAGCTGCCTGCGAAGCTCTTCGATCGCTTCAGGCAAAATGTCGTCACTGCTTTCGGAATATAGGTTATAGAGGCGCTTCATCTTCCGGGCGGCTTCGTCGTATTGCCTGTTCAATATCTCAAGCACACTCTGGGCGGAAACCTTGGCGGCGGCGGCCCTCTTTTCTTTGAGCGAAAAAGAGAACAGATCCTCAAGCACGGCGGATTCCAGGTCGCAAGCCCATTGTCGCGCATTGTCGCAGGCGGCGTCTTTCACAAGATGGGGTTTGCTTTTATCCCGCGAATAGCAGACGATTTTGCAGCCGTCCTTGCCCCATTTCTGGTATCTCATTTTCGCCCCGCAGCGCCCGCAATGCAGCAGCCCCGTGAAGAGATAGCGGCCGCCCTCCGCCTGCCCCGACGCCCTTTCCAGCATGAAATCCATGGCCCTCTCGTATGTATCGAGACTGATGATCGCTTCATGCCGCCCTAAATATTCCTCGCCGTTATAGCTGATATATCCGGCGTTGGATTTTCTCGTCAAAATCTGCAGCGCCAGCTTCTCATATTTCAAACCCGTCATGCGCGCGATCCGCCCCGCCGAATAGCCGCTCAGGTATAATTCGTATATTTTTCTCACGGTCTCGGCGTTCGCGTTGGGCGTTAAAACGCCCTTTTCCTTGTCATAGTCATAGCCGAAGGGGATGCGGCCCCCGCCCGGCCACAGGCCGGCCTTCACGCGTTCCTTCATGCCCATGCGCGTGCGTTCGCGGATATTCTCGCGCTCCAGCTGGGCGAATGCGGAAAGGATGCCCAGCATGAGGCGGCCCAGCGGCGTCGAGGTATCCATGCTTTCGTTCAAGGAGATGAAATCAACGCCGTGAGGGTTGAAAACGTCCTCTATCAGGTATAAGGTGTCCTTCTGGCTGCGGAAAGCCTGTCCAGCTTATAGACCAGGACGCAGA
>WRDJ01000061.1 GCA_009783495.1 Clostridiales bacterium
AGCCTTGTTCGCGGAGAGCTCCTTCACATATTTGGCCGCGCTTTCCGCCCCCGGGCCGTCGCAATTTAAGGTCAGCAACCCCCTGGCCTGGTCGAAACTCATATCCCAAACCACGACGTCCTGCGTGTTGGCCGGGTTGATGAGGTTCGACCGAACGGCATCGTTGAACTGCGGGAAGGACAAAACCCCGTCGCAGAGCGCCAGCTTTTTGATGAGCGACTGCTCTTCCGCCAGCCCGGCGGTGGTGGAAGAAGCGCTGATATAGGCCTCCAGACCCTTCAGCTCATCGTCCAACCCGCGCTGCAACCACACATAGCGCACTTGGACGGCCAGCACGATCAGCACGATGACCAGGACGGGCGTAAGGAGAAGCGCCCGCCGGCGGTTCAGAGCGTCCCGGCGGGGGTCGTCCTTCATCCTGGGTATCAGGTTGATTGTCTTTGCTTTTAATGCTTTCATAGGGACACGCCCTTTCTTAAAGGTTCTAAGCCTTGAGCAAGCCGCCCAGACAGAAGAAATATACCCCGAAATCAGGATATTCCAGCTTGGCATAGGGGCCGGTGATTTCCGCAGGGAGCAAAAGCGGGCCGACCGGGACGCCGAGCGCTTCGACCATTTCGCCCAAAAACTGTTTTTCCTCGCCTGTAAGGTCGCTGAGATAGATGTTGGTGAGCGGGTGTTCCGCGTTCAAAGTATAGTTGAATTGCACCATGGAACTGAGCCCGCGGGAAATTTCCACCGCCGCCGATGGGGTGCCGCGGTCTTCATAAAGCTGGATGCGGTTGATGATCAAACATTCGTTCCCCGAAAAGAGCATAGAGGTCATTTCGCTGCCGATCAAAAAAGCCAGCACGAAGGTGCGCCCCGCCAACTCGGAAAGGCGTTCGCACAAGCGCGAGGCGCAGTTTTGGGCGACGTCAATGCCACCCAGCGAAATTTTGGCGGCGGCGAAAACGTCCAGGTAACGCTGCACGACCTCCTTATCGGCCGAAACGGCCATGATCCGCCCCATGCCGTTCTCTCCCGGCGCGGGTTTGAGCACGGCATAGTCGTATATTAGGGCGTTTTCCTCGTCCCGATGGCCGCCCATCTCGTTGCGCGCCACCTGTTTCAGCCTGGCGTGGGGAATGATGGGCGCATCCAGCGTTTTCAGCATCACGATGTCGTTGCCCAGCACCAGATTGATTTTCTTGCGCGGGATATTGTTCCGTTTGAAAAAATCACTCAGCTGCTGCCTGAGGGCATCCGCGTCTGCCACCACCCCGGAATCTACCAGGCCTTCGGGCAGCTCTGTCCGATAACAGCCCGTCACGTTGAGTTTGCGCCCGTCGTCGTTGCCGACAGCCGCCATGATGACTTGATTGGTGATATAGATCGACGTTTTCATAGCTCACCTCTATCCGGCTTAATAATTATAATCATTCGCGCCGATTTCGCCGTACAAGCTCAAAAGCGGCCCGAGAACCGAGAAAATCACCAAAGCGATCACCACCGCCATGATGATTATCATGATGGGCTGCAAAATGCTCACCATGCGCCCGCTGGCCTCGTTGGCCTCATAGTCGAAAGAGTCGGCCACGGAAATCAGCATGGATTCCAAACGGCCGGATTCCTCGCCCACGCCCACGGTGGCGCAAAGCTTTTTGTCAAACCCTTCCATCTTTTCCAGGGCGGCGGCCAAAGAAGAGCCGGTGCGCACGTCGTTGATCAGCTCGTCGAACTGCGAGGCGATGAAGGCGTTGCCCACCGTGCCGCGGGCGATTTGCAGCGTGGTCAGGATGGACATGCCCGAAGCGTAAAGCGAAGCTAAGGTGCGCGAAAAGCGCGCCGTGATGATGATGCGCTGTAAGGGCCCGAAAACCGGCATGCGCAGCTTGAAGCGGTCAAAGCGCAACCGCACGGGCGGATATGAAAGTATCCCCCGCACCGCCGCGATCAGCAGGACGGTTCCCAGGAGGATCCAATACCAATAGGCAGTCAGAACCTGGCTGATGCCCATGACAAAAACCGTCAGGCCGGGCAACTTTTCCACCTGGTTGAGGATCACTTCAAAGCGGGGCAGCACGAAGGTGAAGAGGATTATCATCACCAACACGGTCAGGCCCAGCAAAACCATGGGATAAGCCATGGCGCTCTTGACCTTGCCCTGCAATTGATATTCCTTGTCGTAGTGCTCGGCCATGCGCGCCGCCGTGATGTCCAGCGTGCCGCTGGCCTCGCCGGATCTATACATATTGATAAGCAAGGGAGGGAAAACCTTGCCCTGCGCTTCCATGGCGTCGCTCATGGCCACGCCCATCAGAAGCGAGGTATACAGCTTTTCATATACCGTGCGCATCTGCTTTTTCATATCACGGCGCATGATGATCTCAAGGGCGCGCAGCAAGGTGATGCCGGAAGAGAGCATGGCATTCAACTGGCGGTTGAAATCGGCCAGCTCCTTGCCACGCATGCGCACGCCGGTTTGGGTTTTTTCCTGCATCTCGAAATTCAGCAGAAAAAAGCCCAAATCCCGTAGAGTTTGCAGCAGTTCACCGGAATCGGCGGCGTCCTGTACGCCACGCACCGTCTTGCCGGCCTTATCTTTGGCCGTATAATTATACACTGGCATCCTATCACCTCTTCTCTAAAAAAAGACGCTGAGGTACCAATCCAAAATATTTTGTCCGTATAGCAGGGAAAGCGCCAATCCGGCCGCCAGAGCGGGGCCGAAAGCGAAGTTGCTTTTGCGGTTCAGGCGCTTGGTCGCCAAGGCGAAAATGCCATAGCCGCCGCCCAGCAAAAGCGCGATGAAGAAAGCCACCAAGGTCAAGGGCCAGCCCAGCCCGGCCCCGCACACCGCCATGAACTTGATGTCTCCGCCGCCGAAGCCGTTCGGCACGAAGAGCGTAATGAGGAAGAGCGGCAAAGCGACCGCGATCAAGCCAAGGCCGTGGGTGAGCAGGCGCGCCTGCCAATCCGCGTGAGGGGTGAGGAATATCAGCGCGAGGGCCGGAACTGCCAGGGCGATGATCAGCCCGTCGGGTATCTCCATCGTGTCAAGGTCAATGGCGGCCAGCACCAGCAGCAGATATAACATGGCGAAGGCGGATAAACAAAGCCATGAGAAACCGAATTGCGCGTAAGAGAGGAGGGCCAGCGCCCCGGCGAAGAGCTCCACCAGCGGATAGCGCGCCGAAATCCCCGCCTTGCAGCGGCGACAGCGCCCTCGCAGAAAAAGCCAGGATAAGACCGGGATCAAGTCCCAAGCGGCCAGGGTTTGCCCGCAGGAAGGGCAAAAAGACCGGCCGTTCACAAAATTAAGTTTGCGCGGAATCCGGTAAATCAATACGTTGGCAAAACTTCCCAGGCAGACGCCCAAGACAAAGAGCAGGGCGCCCGTGATGAAATTCACCGGCCAGGGTAGTTCTATAGGCATAAAACCCTCCTGTCCTGACTCGTCGCAAAATCGGCGTCGCATTACGGCTCTTCGTTTTGTGCTTGTCGGCAATATAGGCGGCGCATCCCGGCGTTGCGTCTGCAGCTCGGCCGCTCATGTATTATTTATACACTCACTCCCTCGCCTTGACGCGCCTAAGGCTGCTTGCCGAACCCGGGATCCCCGAAAACCCGCGGGTTTTCGGGACGGCGGCCAAAATCTTCCCCCCGCGCCAGTTTTTCCCAGCGGGAAAAGTTTTTTTATGGAGCGGCTGCGACCGCCCCGGGGAAAGCGCGAAAGCTTTTCTCGCGCAAGTGTTTGATTCAGTTGAAAGGCGGGGTTTCCGCTTGCGGCGGAAACCCCGCCAAACGGGTAAAGCACTAACTTTCTGCGTTTTGAAAATGTGGCGGGCGGAACACGCCCCGCGCCCCGGCAAGGCGGTTAGCACGTTGGTGCGGGATTAGGGAGTGCCGCTTTGAACCTCACCGTATTTTCCTATTCCACCTGTAACGGTATAAATGACATACTTGCTGTTGTTTACATTGGCATAAGTGAATGTCATAACTCTACCCTTGTCATATTCGACGCTTGTGACCGTGCCGGGATACTCACCCAATATTTTTGCAGCAGCTAAACCGGCGGTGCCGAAAGTTCCATCAGCAGAATCGGCTGGCAGGGCTGTTCCCCCGGCATAATCTTCGGAAACCATCGTCTGCATGGCTAATAAAGCAGAGCGGGCTTCGGCCATGATGACGCTATTATTGGCCCTTTGGATAAAACCTGCGAGAGAGGGAATGAGAAAGGCGGCCAGGGCGGCCAAAATGACGATGACGACGATGAGCTCGACCAGGGTAAAGCCTTTTTTGTTTTTCAGGGATAACTGTTTCATGTGGTGTTCTTCCTCCTTTAATTTAATAAATTTGGTTAGCTACATATAATGTCTCACAGGAGCAGACAAATGTCAAGTTTTTTTCGACATCTGTCCAAAATTTTTCTCAGAGCCTGTTTAGCGTCTCCGAATAGTTCAGATTCCGAGCTGTTTTTTCGCCAGACAAGGAAGAGCGACGCAGGCATAGCATAAGCTATTCCAAGGAGCGATGACACAGTATGGCGGAAAAAGTGCCGGAAGATGGGCTATGAGCGGGATGCTAAACAGGCTCTAAAATATTCGCTTTTCCCTGTTAAAATGCCCTTTTCCGCCCCGGGGAGCGCGAAAGGCCGCCCGCCGCGGCATTGCGGGCGGCCTTTCGCAATTTTCAGCGCAGCGAAGAAGCTGCTTTTCGATAAATTTTTGAGATTCCTCGCTGGACGGAGAACGGAGGACGAAAGGCCGCTGCCTGCGAGACCCCCGTCATTCCGGCTTCCGGCTTCTTGCCTCTTGCCCCTTGCTTTTTTATCGTCGCAAACGGCTATTCGCCTTTTGCTTCACACTCTGACCTCTCCCCTCTGCCTTCTGCTTTGCCCCACCCCCCGACCCCTCCCTGCTCACCGGGGAGAGGGAACGATATTAAGGAGGGGGCGTTGGCCTCCGGCCAACGCCCCCTCCTTAAAGAGAATAAGCGAGTTCGCTTGGCGGTTCGGCGGGGAAAAATTTGCTCCTGCCCTGCCTCGTCATTCCGGCTTCTGTTTTTTATCGGAGCAAACGGCAATTCGCCGTTTGCCTCACACTCTGACCTCTTGTCTCTTGCTTCCGGCTTCCGCTTGCATTGGCCGCTATACTTTTCAGAAAGGGTTGATATGGGGAAAAGGGGGACGCGAGTGATGAACACGATCGCCTCAATGGAGAATGTCACCAAACGCTACCGGGCCTTCACCGCGCTCGACAACCTGAGCCTGGAGGTGAAGAAGGGCGAGGTGCTGGGCCTTTTGGGCCCCAACGGCGCGGGCAAGACCACGGCCATCCGCGTTCTCACCGGGCTGACCGCAGCCGACGCGGGGCAGACCCGCCTCTTCGGACAAAAAATGCACGGGCGGGCGGCGGAACTCAAGCGGCGCATCGGCGTGGTGCCGCAAGACCTGGCGCTTTATGAAACACTTTCCGCGCGCGACAACCTGAACTATTTCGGCAGGCTCTATGGCGTTTCCGGCCCGACGCTGCGGCAAAGGGCGGATGAAGTGCTTGCGTTGCTGGGCCTGACTGATGTGGCCGGCAAAGCGCCGAAAAAATTCTCCGGCGGCATGAAACGCCGCCTTAATATCGGCTGCGCCATCATCCACCGCCCGGAGCTCTTGATCCTCGACGAACCGACGGTGGGCATTGACCCGCAGTCGCGCAACCACATCCT
>WRDJ01000062.1 GCA_009783495.1 Clostridiales bacterium
AAGGGCAAGGGCGTCAGTTTCATGGAAAACGAGGCCGGCTGGCACGGCGTGGCGCCCAATGCAGAGCAGGCAGCGCGCGCGCTGGCGGAATTGGCTTAAGGGCGCGAAGATTCGGCGGCGGAAAGGCGCTCTCAACTCATTATTTATATTAGAGAGGTTTATTATGGCTTGCAGAGGAGTGTTTTTTGCCATTGACAAAAAAACGGCAAAACGTTTGAGAAAAATTTCACGATCACTAATAGTTGATTATGTGCAGGAAAAAATAGAAGAAGTCTATTTTGACAAGCACGTTAACCGGGTTGCCGAAACGGACAAGGCGTGGGACGCCATTCAACGGGCTTTTTCGGAAAGCCTGCTTGAGTTTGCCCCTACAACAGGCGCTTACCCCGCAAATGCCATCATACTTGGCGGAGAAATTTTATACGGGAACCGCGAGGGAGAGGACGATTATATCATATCCTTGAAGGCCCCTGATATGGTTTCCGATATTTGCGGTTTTTTATCAACGCTGAACGAAGAGCGCTTCAGAACGCTTTATTTTAAGATAGATGCAGAAAAATACGATTTTAGTGTGGATGAACAAGATTTTGAATATACTTGGGAGTGGCTTGACGGCACACGGGACTTCTGGAAAAATGCGGCAAAAAACGAACTGTATGTTATTTTCACGGTTGATCTGTGATGTTCGCGCTCCTCATCCTTGCCCTGCTCGCTGTTTGCGCTCAAGATTGGCAAAGTCTGTGTCAACAATACAATGGGATGGCGTTGATAGATTTGGATATTTTCATCACTTACGCAATTTACCTTTTGTTTGCAGTTTTTTTGGCGCATATCATACTTGAAGCAAGGGGCAGAAAGGCGCGAAAAAAACGCGGTTGCCTGGAGGTTTACAGGGATAATATGGGAGTTGGTTTTTGGGTAGTGGGCCTCCTGTTCAACACCATACTCACCGTGGCTTACTATATGCAATTTCTCTTTAATGACGCCCTCTTCTTTGCTGTTTCGGCATTTTTTCTGTTTCTATTAATGAGGGCTTACTATGATGCAAGATGGAAAGTCGTGATTGACGGGGAGAAGATCATTAAATACGGTTTGTTATTCAAAAATTTAACGTACAATATATCCGACATAACCAAAATAGAGTACATTGAGTTTTCGAGCAAGTTCTATATTGGCAACAAAAAGATATTTACCCAAAACCCACATTCTCATACCGGAGACCTTGCCTCTATTTTGCGTTACATTTAAGGAAAACTCGGACTGCCAAGAGGTTGGAAAACCTCTTAAATAACAATGAGAACAGGCAAGGGCAGCTTGCCAACTTTATATCCATTAGAATTAACTTAGGAGGAACGACGATGGGAGAAAAAACAGCCACAAGGGAAGCATACGGCAAGGCTTTGGCGGCCTTGGGCAAAACGGATGAGCGCATCGTGGCGCTGGACGCCGACCTCTCCAAATCCACCAAAACGGCGGATTTCGCCGCCGTCTGCCCGGAGCGCTTTTTCAACGCCGGCATTGCCGAACAGAATATGGCGGGGGTGGCGGCCGGCCTGGCCGCCTGCGGAAAGATCCCGTTCATCAGCACATTCGCCGTTTTCGCCGCGGGCAGAGCCTTTGAGCAGATTCGGAACAGCATCGCCTATCCCGGCCTGAACGTGAAAATCGCCGCCACCCATGCCGGGATCACGGTGGGTGAAGACGGCGGTTCGCACCAGGCCATCGAGGACATCGCCTTGATGCGGGTTTTGCCGGGCATGAGCGTGATCGTGCCCGCCGACGGGGTGGAAGCCGCCTCCGCCGTGGGCGTTTTGGCGCAACACGAGGGCCCGGCCTATCTGCGCCTGGGCCGCCTGGCCACGCCGCAAGTCCACGAGGACGATTATGAATTCGTGCTGGGCAAGGGCGTTTTGCTGCGCGAGGGCGTGGATATCGCCATTTTTGCCTGCGGCATGATGGTCGCGCCGGCTTTGCAGGCGGCGCGGCTGCTGGAAGAAAGCGGCGTGAGCGCCGCCGTGGCCAATATCTCAACCATCAAGCCTTTGGATGAAGAACTGATCGTCAGACTGGCCTCTTCCTGCGGGGCCGCCGTGAGCGCGGAAGAACACAGCGTCATCGGCGGGCTGGGCGGCGCCCTCGCCGAGTGCCTGGCGGAAAATTGCCCGGTTCCTTTCGGCAGGGTGGGCCTGGCCGACCGTTTCGGGCAGAGCGGTTCACCGGCCGAGCTTTTGCGCCATTACGGCCTTACCGAAGAAGATATTGCAAGGAAGTGCCGCGAGGTTTTGGCGAAAAAACGCCGCTAACAGGCGAAGAATGGCTTGGTCACACAAAAAGAAGGAATTTGTATGAAAACGTCGAAATTATCATAATTTGAAACGGGCCGAAAAAGGGGGCTGCCGATGCTTATACAGGCTTTTAATTTGTGTAAGAGGTATGAGAACGACATCACAGCTTTGGATGACATCACGCTTTCCATAAACAGAGGGGAATTTGTTTTTTTGACCGGGCAGAGCGGCGCGGGGAAATCCACCTTGATCAGGCTTTTTTTTCGTGAGGAGCTTCCCTCTTCCGGCTATTTATTGATCAGCGGCCGCAATGTGGCCCGCCTTTCCGGCAGGGAAAGGGTGAATTTGCGCCGCAATATCGGCATGGTTTTTCAGGATTTCCGTTTGCTGGAACGCGGCACGGTTTTTGACAATGTCGCCTTCGCCATGAAGGCGGTGGAGCGTCCCTGGGTGGAAATCAAAAGAAAAGTGCCGGAAATCGTGAAAAGGGTGGGGCTGGCGGGCCGGGAAAGGGAGCTGGTGACCCGGCTTTCCGGCGGAGAGCAGCAAAGGGTGGCGGTGGCGCGCGCCACGGTCAATAACCCGCTCATCCTCTTTGCCGACGAGCCCACGGGCGACCTCGACCCCGACACCTCGCGCGACCTGATGCGCCTTTTTGCCGAGATCAACGCCGCCGGCACCACCATCGTCATGGCCACCCACGACCGGGATACGGTCAACGAGATGCAAAGGAGGGTCATCGCCCTGCAAAACGGGCGCGTGATTTCCGACACGATGGGGGGCTGGACGTTATGAAGCTATCCAGTTTCCGCTACATAGTTCCCGAGGCCTTCCGTTCCATGAGAAGGAACGCCTTCACCACCTTCGCGGCCGTGGCCACCGTGATGATCACGCTTTTCCTCTGCGCCATTTTCTGGCTTTTGGGGCAAAACCTCGACGCCAATGCCGCCGCCGTTGAATCCAGCGTGGAACTGGCGGTTTATCTTGAGAAAGACGTCCCGGCCGCGCGCGTTGCCGAACTGCGCGAGCAGCTACTGGGCTTGGAAGGCGTGGCCTCCCTAACCTTCATCGGCAAGGAAGAGGCCTTGGAAAGAATGAACGAAAAGTTCGGCAGCCTTTACTATGTCCTGGGGGATGCCAACCCCCTGATGGACGGCTTTTCCCTTTTCGCTGAGGCCCCGGAACATATCGCTCCGCTGGCGGAACAAATCGCGGCTTTGCCGGATGTGCAGATGGTGCGCGGCAACGACGGGACGGTGGAAAGTCTTTTCGCTTTCACTTCCGCCCTGCGCAAGGCCGACTTTGCCCTGATGTGCCTTTTAGGCCTGGCGGCGGTCGTGCTCATTTCCATGAGCATCCGCATAACGGTTTTTACCCGGCAAAAAGAGGTCATGGTCATGAAATGGCTCGGCTCCTCCAACTGGTTCATACGCTGGCCTTTTGTCCTGGAAGGCGTTTTCATCGGTGTGCTTGGCGCTGTCATGGCTGCGGCCGCCTGCTTTTACATATATTCCGCGGTGGGGAAATACCTGTTGCAAAACGATTTGACCTTCATTCTTTTTTTGAACGTCAGGCAGGTTTGGCTTCCGGTTGCGCTCTTTATGCTGGGCACCGGAGTTATTATGGGGTGTTTGGGAAGCGCTCTCTCTTTGCGCCGATTCCTGAATGTGTAACAATAGGAGGCCTTGCATATGAAAAGAAATCTGAAAATCATGGCGGCGCTTTCCCTCATGCTGGCGCTTTGTCTGGGCGTCTTCGGTTTGGCGCGCCCTGCCTATTCCGCCGACAGCGACCCGTTGGCCGACCTGGCCAAGCAGCAGGAGCAAATCGCCAAGAACATCGAGGCCAAGAAAAAGGAATTGCAAAACTCTAAAAACCAGCTGAGCCAGAACCGGCAGGAGCTGATCCTGCTGGACTTGGAGATGGAGCAGGCGCAGGCCAATCTGGAAGCGGCGGGAAAGGCGCTGGCGCTGGCCGAAGCGCAGGTGACGCAGATCAATGCGCGTCTTGATGCGGCTGCGGGTCTCTTAGACCAGCGGCTTGAGCTTTTCAAAGAACGTTTGGTGGTCATCTATACCTCCGGCGAGCTTTCCATGCTCAATGTGCTTTTCCAATCCGAAAGCTTCCATGATTTTCTGGTCAATTTCGACATATTGAAGCGCGTCATGCAGCAGGACGCCCGGCTCCTTGACCAAATCAAGGCCGACATGCAGCAAATCGAGGAAGACCAGTCTCTTTTGCGGCAAAGGCTGGACGCCTGCCTCGTCATTGCGGCGATCATGGAAAGCAATGTCGCCGCCTTGAACGCGCAGCAGGCGGAAAAGGCCCTTTTGATCGCGAAGATTGAGCAAGAAATTGACCAGGCCAACAAAGCCATACAGGATGAAGAAGCGGAATCAAACAGGATCGCCGAGGAGATCAGGCGCATTCAGGAAGAGCTGGAGCGGCAGCGGGCCGAGGAAGAGGCCGCGAGGCTGGCCGAGGAAAGGGCCGCCGGCATGGGCTGGCCCGTGGACGGTTATGTCGGGGTGGTCACTTCTCAATATGGCATGCGCGTCCATCCCGTCACCGGGGCCTATTCCATGCATACCGGCGTTGACCTCCGCGCCTATCAGGGGACGAAAATTCTCGCCGCGCAGGCCGGCATGGTAATCGTCGTCTCATACAGCAGTGCTTACGGCAATTATATCATCATTGACCACGGGGGCGGCATTTCCACCTTCTATGCGCATCTGACCAGCGCCGCCGTGAAGGCGGGCGAGCAGGTGAAGAAAGGGGAATACATCGGCATGTCGGGCATGACCGGCCTGGCCACCGGCTATCACCTGCATTTCGAGGTGCGGGTCAACGGCAATTATGTTGATCCCATGTCATACTTAAAATATTAGATAGCAAAACGACCACTCAAGTTCTCCCCGGCCTGAGGGGTCGTTTTAGTCTCGTGACAACTACTGGCTATGCCGAAATTCCTTTTCCCGAAGCGAAACGGAGGAAAAGGGGGGGGGCAAACCGGGCTTGCGCCCCCTCCTCGGGAGAGGGAGAATAAGCACCGGCAGTTTTTTATTTTCCGACGTGGGCAGAAGGTTTTTTCCGCTTTTTCCCTATCGTCTCTTGTTCGTCTCTTGCTTCTGAAAAAAGGCGTTGTGTTTTGCCTCTTTTTGGGGTACAATACAATTACAGAGTTTTAGATAGTGTGGACGCGAGCCCAAAATACAGGCACTTCAAGCCACCTAGATTAGGAGAATAAAAGAAAATGTTCAAGCGTTTTTCTTTCGCGGCGCTCATCGCGTTCTGCCTGCTCTTTGGCGGTTGCGCCGCCCAATCGGCCGACCTTGGGGCCGAGCGCCGGCCCATAGACGCCGCAACCGTGGCCCGGGCGGTGGATGAAGCCCTCTCCGGCATGATCGGGAAAAATT
>WRDJ01000063.1 GCA_009783495.1 Clostridiales bacterium
CAATGCCAGGCATATTCTCGGTGCCGGAACGCCTGCCGCCTTCCTGGCCGCCGCCCAGCAAAAGAGGCGGGACGCGCACTCCGGGACGGACATAAAGGAAGCCGCAGCCTTTGGGTGCGTGAATCTTGTGCCCGCTCACGGAAAAGGTGTGCGCCGGCAGTGCGGAAAGCCGCAAGGGCAGCTTGCAGAAGGACTGCACGCCGTCCACATGAAAAAGGATATTCTTCCCGACCAGCAGGCGGCCGATCCGCTCAATGGGTTGGATGACCCCGGTTTCATTATTGACGTGCTGCACGCAAAGCAGGATCACGTCGTCGTCCAGCATCCCGGCCAGCTTCTCCAAATCCACGCGGCCCTCTTCGTCCACAGGAAACGTTTTCACGTTGAAGCCCTGTCCGGCCAGCAGTTTGCCCGGTTCCAGAATCGAGGGATGCTCCACCGCCGCAAGCAAGATGGTGCGCCCGCGCGCGGCGTTGGCGGCGGCCAGCCCCAAAACGGTCTGGTTATTGGCTTCCGTGCCCCCGGAGGTGAAGTGGAGGGCGCCCGGTTCGGCGTCGAGCAGGCGGGCGAGGGAGGCGCGGCAATCCGTGAGCAGGGCCGCGGCCCGCGCGCCCAAGGCGTGCAAGGAAGAGCCGTTGCCGTAGTTTTCGCGCATGGCGGCCAGGGCGGCTTCTGCCGCGCCCGCACTGACCTTGGTGGTGGCGCAATTATCGAAATAAATTTCGTTCATAAAAAGAAAACCCTTTCTTTTGCTTTTCTTGGTTGACTTTTTCGCCGGATAAAGTAAAATATAAGCATAGTATGTCAAATCAAATTGAAAAAGGGGGATATGATGTTTATGTATGAGACTGAAGGATCCAACTTCGGTACAATGTACCCGCAGCCACCGCTGCAAGAGCAGCCCGCGCCGCCTCCGCCCGGAAAAGGCATGATAAAAGTCACGGGCATTCTCATGATCATTTTCGGTTCCCTGGGGGTTTTCTTCATCGGCATAGCGATATTGTTCCTGTCGCTGTTGTCTGAGTTCAACGATATGTTTGCGGATATAGCCGAAATCGCGCCGCCCTCTTACGCTCTTATGGTTTTAAGCCTGGCCGCAGCGGCGTGTATGCTTGCTTTCGGCATCTACGGCGTGAACAATGCCGGCAACGCAGCCAAAGCGCAAAGCATTGTTTATATGGGGATCATCCTCATCGCTATAGCTGTGATCGAACTGATAGCCCGTTCCATTGAGGACGGGATTAACGGGGGTTCGATATTTAGCCTGATGATAGAGCTGGTTCTGCCCATCCTCTTCATTGTGGGAGGGAGCAGGAACAAAAGCAGCCTGCAACAGTAATATTGTATATATAGCGCACTATGACGCCGCGAACCGCAAAGAGTTCGCGGCGTTTTTTTATGTCCGGCGCCCATATTATACCACAAAAGCGGCGCGGCTTTTGTGGATATTTTATATTTTTCTGCGAAAAATATGGCTGAGGAGGTGAAAACTGAAAAAATGAAAAAGACGAGCAAGATTCTTCTCTTGGCCATGGCCTTTTGTTTTCTCTTCAGCGCCCGGGCCCTGGCGGCCGAATATACGGTGCAGGCCGGGGATTCGCTCTGGCTGATCGCGCAGAAATTCGAGATCGGCCTGAAGGAATTAAAGGACGCGAACAACAGCATCAGCAACCCGGATCTCATTTATCCCAAGCAGAAAATATATATCCCCTCCGCCGCGCCCCTGAAAAACTATGAGGATGAGGTGGTGCGCCTGGTGAACGCCGAGCGCGCCAAACACGGCTTGCCGGCCTTGAAAAACAACTGGCAGGCGGCCAGGGTGGCCAGGATAAAATCCGAGGATATGATAAAGAACAATTATTTTTCGCATCAATCACCGATTTACGGCTCGCCCTTCAACATGATGGAAAACTTCGGCCTCAAGTTTTCCGCCGCGGCGGAGAATATCGCAAAAGGGCAGCGCACCCCGCAGGAAGTGATGAACAGCTGGATGAGTTCCCCGGGCCACCGCGCCAATATCCTGAGCAGGACCGTGACCGAGATCGGCGTCGGCGCCGCCAAGGAAGCCAACGGCACCTTGGTCTGGACGCAAATGTTCTTAAAGCCGCTGTGATCAGCCGTGGCTGCACACGAATTTAAAATAAAAATCCCGTTAAGGCCGACATCAGTTTTGGTCTTAACGGGGTTTTCTTTGCTTTATGCAGGGTGCGCCGCCCGCTTTTTTTCGCGAAAAGGGAAAACGGCGCTTATTGTAGAATATGTAACAAAATAGAAAACTTTCAGGAGGAACCTTAGTGGAACAAAAACTCATGACAGGCAACGAGGCCGTGGCCAGGGGGACTTGGGAAGCGGGCGCCACTGTGGCGGCGGCTTATCCTGGCACGCCCAGCACGGAGATCACGGAAAACGCGGCTAAATACGCCGAGCTTTACGCGGAATGGGCGCCCAATGAAAAGGTGGCCTTTGAGGTAGCCTTGGGGGCCGCCGTGGCCGGCGCGCGCGCCATGACGGCCATGAAGCATGTGGGGGTCAACGTGGCCGCCGACGCGCTCTTCACCTCCGTTTATACCGGGGTGAACGGTGGGCTGACGGTGGTTTGCGCCGACGACCCGGATATGCACAGTTCGCAAAACGAGCAGGACACTCGCCATTACGGGCGCGCGGCCATGCTCCCCATTTTGGAACCTTCCTCCAGCCAGGAAGCGAAGGATTTCTGCAAGCTGGCCTTTTCCCTGAGCGAACAATTCGACACGCCGGTGATCCTGCGCCTCACCACGCGCATCGCCCATTCTCAATCCTTGGTGGAACTGGGGGAGAGGGAAGAATATGTTTCCAAAGGCTATAAAAAGGACGCCGCCAAATATGTCATGTCGCCGGGCTTCGCGAGAAAGCGCCGGCTGGAAGTGCAGAAGCATATGCGGGCCTTGAGCGAATACGCGGAG
Organism: Clostridiales bacterium; assembly: GCA_009783495.1. GTDB lineage: Bacteria > Bacillota > Dehalobacteriia > UBA4068 > UBA4068 > WRDJ01. The sequence goes on from WRDJ01000063.1 coordinate 2,943, forward strand.
GAATCGCCGCTCAACCGCGCGGAAATGGCGGATAGCTCCATAGGCATCATTACCTCCGGCGTGCTTTATCAATACGTGAAAGAGGTCTTGCCGCAGGCCAGCGTGCTCAAGCTGGGCATGACGCATCCCTTGCCGCGCCGCCTGATAGAGGGTTTCGCCGCGCAGGTTGACAAGCTTTATGTGGTGGAGGAACTGGGGCCTTTCCTTGAGGACACGATAAAAAGCTGGGGTCTCGCGGTGACGGGGCAGGAGCTTTTCTCCCCCATCGGCGAGGTGTTCGCCCAGGACATCGCGGCCGCTTTGGGCGGGGTTTCTTTGCCGCCCCTTCCGCCGGACGAGTTGCCGGCCCGCCCGCCCCTCATGTGCGCCGGCTGCCCGCATCGCGGGCTCTTTTATCTGCTGCATAAGCATAAGCTGACGGTCACGGGGGACATCGGCTGCTATACCTTGGCGGCCGGCCCGCCGCTTTCGGCCATAGACACCTGCGTTTGCATGGGTTCTTCGGTCAGCATGGCCCACGGCATGGAAAAAGCGGGGCATCCCGCGCATAAGACGGTGGCGGTGCTGGGGGAATCCACCTTCCTCCATTCCGGCATCCATCCGCTGATCAACACAGTTTATAACCAGTCGGCGGTCACCACGATCATTCTCGACAACAGCACTACCGCCATGACCGGGCATCAGCATAACCCGGCCAGCGGCTTCAACGCCAAGGGCCGGCCCGCCCCGGCGGTGGATATACCGGCTCTGGCAACGGCCTGCGGCGTCAAACATGTGCAGGTGGTTGATCCCTTTGACTTAAAGGCCACGGAAAATGCCCTCAAAGCGGCCCTGCAATTCGCCGGGCCTTCGGTGCTCATCACCAAAAGCCCCTGCATCCTGCTGGATAAGAAGGCGCAGTTTAAGCCCTATGCCGTCGGGCCGGGCTGCACAGGCTGCAAAATATGCCTGAAAATGGCCTGTCCCGCCTTGGGCCTGCAAGAGGTTCCGGGCCGGGCCAAAGCGAAAATAGAAGCCGCGCAATGCGCCGGCTGCGGGCTGTGCGCGGCGGTTTGCCCCTCCGGCTCCATCACAAGGGGGGAAGCATGATGAACGAAACCACCAATATCCTGATCGTCGGCGTGGGCGGTCAGGGAACCATCCTGACCAGCCGCATCATCGGCCATGTCACGCGCGCCGGCGGCCTCGACGTGAAAATTTCGGAAATCCACGGTATGTCGCAAAGGGGCGGCAGCGTGGTCACGCAGGTGCGCTTCGGAGAAAAAGTCCATTCACCCATCATCATGCCCGGCACGGCGAACATCATTCTCGCTTTCGAGAAACTGGAGGCGCTGCGTTACCTGCCCTGGCTGAAGAAGGGCGGCGTGGTGATTATGAACGACCAGCGCGTTGACCCCATGCCGGTGATCGTCGGCAGCGCGTCCTATCCGCGGGAGATAATACAAAAAATAGAAGAAAGCGGCGCGTCCTTGCTTTGCGTGGACGCATTGGCCAAAGCACGCGAGGCCGGAAACGCCAAGAGCTTCAATGTGGTGCTTTTGGGCTTGTTATCCCGCTATCTCGTCTTTGCGGAGGAACTTTGGCTGGAAGCGATCGAGAAGTCGGTGGCGGAGAGGTTCCTTGAGGTCAACCTGGCGGCTTTCCGCTTGGGCCGTCGCTAAAATAGACGGAACATAAAAATTACCCCCGCGGCAAGCGGGGGTAATAAAGGGCAGCCTGTGCAACCGCCGGAGTTTACCGCAATACTCTTTCAACGGTATAGCCGCTTTGCCTGAGCAAGGCCACAATGCCGCCGTCCCCCAGCATATGCATGAGGCCCACGACAAAAAACACGGTTTTTCCCTCGTCCATATAGCGCATTGCCGTTTCCGCCATCAGCAGGTTGCGTTTTACGCTCATGGCGTCCCAGTATTCCGCAAAGAGCTCATCCATCAAGGCTTCTTCGCCGGGAATTGACATAATTTCAATCAGCTCCGCATTCCCTCTTTTCCATAGGCTGTAAAGAAGCTTCTGCGCAAATACATTTTGATCAATGCTGAGAGATTCTTCCAGCATAAGGGCTTGCAGGGGCAGGGAAAAGCCGAGCATCATGTCAATTTGCTCAGCAACTGATTCAACTTCCAGGATCCCCATGCCGTTCTTTTTGGCCTCGGTGAGGAAATATCTGTCAAGCCCATAATCGCCCGACAACCCGGCCCTTTGAGTGGCAACGCTCTGCAGCAGGTCTGCCCACATAGCCGGCCTGAAATTGTCCATGACTTCCAGGGAAATGTCCCATTCATACTGCAGTTCGGCCAGGCGGGCCCTCGCTCTTTGATAGAGCTCCGCGCTGATTTCATCGGCGATCGTTTGCCCTTCCGGATACATAAAGCTTTGGATGAATACCATCATAGCCTCCTCGTCGTTCTCAAAGGCGACTATGTCGGCCTCCACCGCTAGGTAATCGCAACTTTTAAAGGCGTTGGTGATGCCGGCGGGCAGGGGATAGAGCTTTTTATCGGCGACATGCATCGAGCCAAACAAATACATTATTTGTCCGTCGGGAGCAGTGACCTTCCACATGAGCGGCGTGACGGCGTACATATCCTTGATGAAAAGACACCCGGACAGCATAGAGAGGCCCAAGAGAAAAACCAGAACAAGGCCGAGGACGTTGCGAACGGAGCGTGCGGTTTTACGCCGGGAAAACGGGATAATAAAAAAACGCTTCAAGAGCAAAACCCCTTTCGTGTGTTTATA
>WRDJ01000064.1 GCA_009783495.1 Clostridiales bacterium
AAGATTTTCCACGACGACACGATCGCCGTGAGCGCCACCTGTGTGCGGGTACCGGTTTACCGCAGCCATTCCGAGGCCGTGAGTATCGGGACAGAACGCCCGCTTTCACCGCAAAAGGCCCGGGAACTGCTGGAGAGGGCTCCCGGCGTGGTGGTGGTGGACGACCCGCAAAACAAAAAATATCCCATGCCGCTCTTTGCCAGCGACACCGACGAGGTCTATGTCGGGCGCATCAGGGAAGACCTTTCGAGGGAAAACGGGCTGCTCCTTTGGGTGGTGGCCGATCAAATACGCAAGGGCGCGGCCACCAACGCCGTGCAGATCGCCGAGCTTTTGCTGGAGAAAGGGCTTTTATAAAGACAAAAGGGGAGGCAAGAGAGGCAAGCTGCAACGCAACCCGGGGTCTCCGAAAAGCCGCAAGACTTTTTGAGGCGGAACACCGCTATGCGCCGCCTATGTTGCCGACTATGCATTAAGGAGCGAGAATATATGAATTTCGGCAGACTGATCACCGCCATGATCACCCCGTTTAACGCCGGCGGGCAGGTTAATTATGAGGAAGCGCAGAAATTGGCGGAATATCTTTTGAATAACGGTTCCGATTCGCTGGTCGTCTCCGGCACGACGGGGGAAAGCCCGACCCTTTCCAAAGAGGAAAAGAGCAGGCTTTTCGCTGCGGTGAAAGAGGTGACAAGGGGCCGCGCCGCCATGATTTGCGGCGCCTCCACCTATAACACGGCGGAATCGCTGGAATTGAGCAAAGCCGCGCGGCAGGCCGGGGCCGACGCCCTGCTCGTCGTGGCTCCCTATTACAGCAAGCCGCCGCAGGAGGGGTTATATCAGCATTTCGCCGCCATCGCCGAAGCCGGAGGTTTGCCGGTGATATTGTATAATATACCCGGCAGAACGGGCATAAATATATTACCGCAAACTTTTGCCAAGCTGGCTAAGATCCCCAACATCGTGGGCGTCAAGGATTCCACCGGCAATATGGATCAGATAAGCGAGGTGCGGATGCTGGCCGGGAAGGATTTTCTGATCTATTCCGGCGACGATTCCCTGACCTTGCCCATGCTGGCCTTGGGGGGCGCGGGCGTGATCAGCGTGGCCGCCCATCTCGCGGGCAAGCAAATCAAGGATATGATAGAAAATTTCTTCGCCGGCAACTTTGCGGCAGCGGCGGAAATACATATCGGCCTGTTCCCCCTTTTCAAAAAGCTCTTTCTGACCGCCAACCCCATCCCGCTCAAATATTGCCTGAACAAGTTGGGCTGCCAGGCCGGGCCCTGCCGTCTGCCTTTGTTCGGGCCGGAGGAAAAGGTTTGCCGGGAACTGGACGACCTGACAGCCGGTATGCCGAAAATGGTTTTGTAGTTTTTGCTTATTTTCCCTTCACGGAAGGGGTATGAGATAAAGGAAATTTTTATCGCCGTGGTCTGAGGGCCGCTTTGTTTTGGCGCGCCTTAGCTGTATCCGTCCTAATACGGATAAAATTCCGAAGGAGCCGGGCGTTTTGACAATTTTCCCGGTCAAAAGGCCGGGATTGCCTGCGCGCGATTGCCCGCGGATTGATAAAACTTCGCGGGTTAAAAGATAAAAATAATTATAAAGGAGCAAACATGGAAAACAAAAAAGAATCAATCCCCGAAAGCGCGGAGGAGGGGCAGACAAGGTGGCGCAATGATAAAGGCCGCGCCCCCCGCGTCGCTTCCGCGCGCAAAGAAGGCAGCCGGGCGGGCGGAGAAGCCAAGGCAGAGACGGGCAAAGCCGGGCGTCCGGCCGCCCAAGCCAAAGAGAAAGAGAAGGAAAGCAAACTGCGGGTAATTCACCTGGGCGGCCTGGGTGAGATCGGCAAAAACATGATGCTGATCCAATACGGCGAGAATATCATCGTCATTGACGGCGGCGTCATGTTCCCGGAGGACGAGCTGCTGGGCATCGACATGGTCATCCCGGATTATACCTATCTGCTGGAAAACCGGCATATGCTGCGGGCCTTCCTGCTCACCCACGGCCACGAGGATCATATCGGCGCCATGCCCTATATCCTGAAGGATTTGCAGGCGCCCGTTTACGGCTCGCGCCTCACCCTCGGTTTGTTGAAGGGCAAGCTCAACGAGCACCGCGTCAGCGCCGAAACGCATGAGGTCAAACCGCGCCAGGTGGTGAACATTGGCCCCTTTTCCGTGGAATTCATCCGGCTGGCCCACAGCATCCCCGGTTCCTTGGGCGTGGCGGTGCATACGCCGGTCGGCACCATCATGGTCATCAGCGACTTCAAGATGGATATGTCGCCCATTGACGGCGAACTGACCGATTTCGGGCGTATTTCGCGTTTAGGGGAGGAAGGCGTGCTGCTGCTTTTGGCAGACAGCACCAATGTAGAAAAACCCGGCTTCACTCCCTCGGAAAAAACGGTGGGGGAGACCTTCGACAAGATTTTTCTTTCCACGAAAGGCCGCATCATCATAACCTCCTTCGCCTCCAACGTGCATCGCATCCAGCAGGCCATCTGGTCGGCCGAGAAGTTCGGGCGCAAGGTGGCGGTGGTGGGGCGCGGCATGGCTAATGTCACCGCCATCGCCAAAGACCTGGGTTATCTGGAAATTCCTAAGGATATTCTGATTGATGTGGATGAGGTGAACGACCTGCCCGCGCAAAAGGTGCTGATTTTGACCACCGGCAGCCAGGGAGAACCGCTTTCCGGGCTGACCCGTATGTCTATGGGCGAGCATAAGCAGGTGCATATCATGCCGGGGGATCTGGTCATCATTTCCGCCACGGCCATCCCCGGCAACGAGCGGCTGGTGGGCAGGACGATTGACAACCTTTTCCGCCAGGGCGCCATGGTGATACACGAGAAAAGCGACGGCATCCACGTTTCCGGGCACGCCAGCAAGGAAGAGCTGAAGGTGCTGCTGAACATGGTCAAACCGCGCTTCTTCATGCCCATGCACGGCGAATACCGCATGCTTTTCAAGCACGCGCGCTTGGCCCAGCAGCTTGGCATGTCGGAAAACGACATTTTCGTGCTGGAAAACGGCCAGGTGCTGGACGTCACCCGCCGCCGCTGCATGATTGACGGTTCGGTGCCTTCCGGGCGCATCCTCATAGACGGCCTGGGCGTGGGCGACGTGGGCAATACGGTGCTGAAGGACAGGCGGCTCCTTTCCCAGGGCGGGATCGTCGTCGTTAATATCGTCGTTGATAAGAAAAGCGGCGCGCTGCTTTCCGGCCCGGAATTTTTTTCCCGCGGATTCATATTTGAAAAAGAATATGAGCATATTATAAGCGAAGTGCGGGAAAAGACTGCCGCCATCTGCGCCCAGGGCAAAAGCAAGGAAGAAAGGGACTGGCAGGCCGTGCGCGGGCAGATACGCAATACTGTTGCCAAAACTCTTTTTGACCGCACGGGGCGGAGGCCTATAGTTTTGCCTCTGCTGACCGAAGTATAGGAGAAAAAAGGAGGGGCCTGTTTGCCCGACACTTATCTTTGCTTGAAAAATGAAGTGAACCCTGATCTTTATCCCGATAATCCCGAGGAAAGTGGGGAGAACCGCCCGCCGGAGGAAGCCTCCACGCCAGGCGAAACCCTGAATCAATTCGGGCAGCTCAAGTTGCCCACCCCATCCTCGAATATTCACGTTATAACTATTATAGGCCAGGTTGAGGGCCACTTGATCATGCCGCCGCAAAACAAGACCACCAAATACGAGCACATCATCCCGCAGTTGGTGGCGGTGGAGCAAAGCAAGGAGATCGAGGGCTTGCTCATCATCCTCAACACGGTGGGCGGCGACGTGGAGGCCGGCCTGGCCATCGCCGAAATGATCGCCACCATGTCCAAGCCCACGGTTTCTTTGGTGCTGGGCGGCGGGCATTCCATCGGCGTGCCCATTGCCGTGGCCACCAAAACCTCCTTCATCGCGCCCACGTCCACCATGACCATCCACCCCATCCGTCTGACTGGCCTGGTGGTCGGGGTGCAGCAAAGTTTCGATTACCTGGAGCGCATGCAGGACAGAGTGGTCAATTTCATCACCAGCCACTCCGACATCTCGGCGGAGAAGCTGCGTTCCCTGATGATGACCACCGGCGAGCTGGCACGGGACATCGGCGCCATCGTGGTGGGCAAGGACGCGGTGGCCTATGGACTGATTGATGAGATCGGCGGCCTGGACAAGGCCATCGCCGGGCTGAAGCGGCAGATTGCTGAGGGAAAGAAGGGTGAGCCGAATTGATCTGGAGCGTCGTGCCGCAGGAGATCATTTTTGCCGGAATGGAGAAACTTGATTCTTGCCGCGAATTGAATTATCGCGGGCGCCTGCTTTTGGTGAGCACCAAGGGGGAAAGCCCCGGCGAGGGGCGCATCGTGCGGCTTTTGAGCAGCGATCCGGCCGATTTCATGGACGGCGGGTTCGCCCCGGGGAAGGTCATTCCCCTGTCGTGAAGAATATGCTTAATGGCGGAACGCCGCCATTTACATAGAAAGCGGAGGGGGGAGTTTCATGGACATATCAGCCGCGCTGGCCTTATCCGCCGTTTTAGCCGCAGGTTTGCTCATATGTATAGTGATTTTATTCATTAAAGCAAAAGCGGGCAACAAAACATATCTCATCTATCTTGGCGTTTATGCCCTGCTGTCTGCCGCCTTATACATAACGATGGGCACAACCCTGACGGCAAACTACAACAGCCTTTTCTTATTTCTGGACAATGTCTTTCTCCTCATCATTTACGGTTATTTGCTGACGCCGGGCATTTTAATTTCGGCACTTGTTTGCTTGCCCATCGTATTCATAATACCTGAAAAGAAAAACAAAAAACCCATTCTGTTCGTATTATTAGCGAACTTGCTTGCGGGAGTGCTGTTCCTGTATTGGATATTTTTCCGTGCTTTTGAATAAAACCGCATAATAAAGGAGGCAATCCATGAACAAAGATTCCGAAGAGCAAAAGCTCGAACTTCCGCTTATGCCGCTTGAACTGGTCTTTCAGGCCCTGGCGGTGATGGGGCTGGTCTTTTTGGCGGTGATTTTTATCGCGCTTTATAAAGACCTTCCGGAAATCATCCCGACGCATTTCAACATCGCCGGCGAACCGGACGCCTGGGGCAGCAAAAGTTCGCTGATTTTCCTCGCAGCACTGCCCGTCTTTATGTTCGCCCTGATCACCGTGCTGGAAAGGTTTCCCAAAATCTGGAATATGCCGGTGCAAGTGACCAAGGAAAACGCAGTCAGGCAATATACCCTGGCCCGCGCCGTCCTCACCTTGATAAAGGCGGAAATTGTCTGGCTTTTCACTTTCATCTTCTATTTCACCTGCCAGGTGGCTTTAGGCAATGTGGGCGGAATGGGCTGGTGGCTTTATGCCTTTTTTGCGCTGATAGTTGCGACTCCGGTGGCTTTGATAATAATAGCGAGAAAAACAAATAAGATATAAAACGAATTAAGGGGGTAATAGCATGAAAGTCGTTTTGATTTCCGGGAGCCCGCGGCCCGCCGGGAACACCATGCAGGTTTTACGCGAATGCGCCAAGGCCATCGAGGCGGAAGGGCTGGAAGCCGAGGTGCTGACCTTGGCGGGCAAGAACATCCGCAGCTGCGTGGCCTGCGGCAAATGCAAGGAACTGG
>WRDJ01000065.1 GCA_009783495.1 Clostridiales bacterium
AAGGGAGCCCTGTACAGGAATATGATAGAAAATTCGTTTTGGAATATGAATGCGGGGCCGGCGGGGTAGGTTACGGCTTCAAGGCCCCTCTGGAAGAGGATATAACCGGCATTGTTACGGTCTATTATCTCAGCGAAAAAAACGCAAAAGACGCCAAAGACGCTCCGTACCGCTATTATAACGGGAAGAATCTTGGCACGACGCCCAAGCAAGCGGCAAAAACAGGCTGGCAAGAGGAAAAGGTGGTGATCGGCGGGCATGAAACCACCGCTTATTGGAAGCCGCTTCAGGAAAACACCTCAACGGAATGGCTGACTTTCGTCTATGAAGAAAAGTTTATCATTACGATGTATTTCTTTAAAAACGAAGAAGGCTTGGGCTGTTTGGATTTCGCAAAAGACCTCGCTTTCGAGTTGATCAATCTCAATCCGTGAGAATCAAAGAAAGAGATATTTGAAAAAAATATCTCTTTCTGCTATTATGGGATCATCAAACAGGGCGGTGAGAGGATTGCAAGTCAACGATTTTGATTATTTTCTGCCGGAACGCCTGATCGCGCAGGACCCGGTCGAGCCGAGGAATGCTTCCCGGCTTTTGCTGCTGGGGCGGGAAAGCGGCGCCGTCGCGCACAGCCACTTTCGCCGTCTGGCGGAATATCTGCGGCCGAGCGATGTTTTGGTGCTGAACGAAACCAAGGTTTTGCCCGCCCGTCTCTTCGCCAGAAAGGCCGGCGGCGCTTCCGTTGAGCTTCTGCTGCTGCGGCAAAGCGGCTTGCGTTCCTGGCAGGCTTTGGTGCGCCCGGGGCGCCAAGTTTTGCCCGGGACGCAGCTTTTTTTCGCCTTGCCGGAGCTTGCCGCCCATGTCGTGGATTTTGCTCCTGAGGGCGCGCGTATTATTGAATTTCAATATGAAGGTGATTTTTTCGCCATTTTAGAGAAGCTGGGGCAAATGCCCCTGCCGCCCTATATCAAAAAGCCGCTGGCTGATCAAAACCGCTATCAGCCTGTTTATGCCAAAGAGCGCGGCTCAGCCGCAGCCCCCACTGCCGGCCTGCACTTCACACAAGAGATGCTTTTCGCCCTTGCCTCACAGGGGATAATCATCGCCAAGGTGCTGCTTCATGTCGGGCTGGGCACTTTCCGGCCGGTCAAGGCGCAGCGGGTGGAGGAACACCTCATGCACGAAGAGTTTTTCCGCGTGGATGAAGAAAACGCCGGGCTGATCAATGCCGCCAAAGCCGGGGGCGGCAGGGTGATCGGCGTGGGAACGACCAGCGTGCGCACGTTGGAAACCGTTGCGGGCGAAGATGGGAGGATTCACGCGCAAGAGGGTTGGACAAGCAAATTCATCTATCCCGGCTATCGCTTCAAAGCCGTGGACGGCATGATCACCAATTTTCATCTGCCCAAAAGCAGCCTTTTAATGATGGTTTCCGCCTTCGCCGGGCGGGAGAACGTCATGGCGGCCTATGAAGAAGCCATCAGGCAGGAATACAGGTTCTTCAGCTTCGGCGATGCGATGTTTATTATATAGAGTAATTCTGAATAAAAAGAGGTGCAAACCGTGTTACCGCAACATATTAAAGAAATATTTTATAAGGTGCTTTTGAGGGATATGGCTTTGGAAGATTTTGAAGAATGGCTTTATGAGAACAAAAAATTGGAGATGGTGATTACCTCTGATGATTACTTAGATTTGATTTCACTTAATTATCGAAAACGGGGCGCGGAATATGAGTTGAAAAAATTGCTGATGAAACAGCTTGATCCGGGTGAAATTGAAACATATGAATTGCTTGGGCTTTTACAGAAAGCTAAAAAGCAAACGCCTGATCTTGCATTTATTTTGATGCAATTTTATGACTCATACTGTGACGGCTACTATTTTTTAGACAAACTTGGATTAGAATACGGTCTTGCCGTAACGGTTCCCTTACAAATCGCAAATTCATGGGATGAGCTAAGCGAAAAGCAACAAAAAGACTTGCTCTCCAGTTTTTCACCGAAACTTGAAGAAGAAATTGAACGTATAATAACGTGTTTAGAAAACAAAACAATCATTCTGACCGGTGAAACAAACGACTCCGCCCGTCGCTTTGGCTACGTTGATTTAAGGCCGCATAAATAAATTTTTCACATGGAGGAAAAATACCTTGAGCGTCCGTTTTGAATTATTAAAAGAAGACACGGCATCCCAAGCCAGGGCAGGCCTTTTGCACACCGCGCGGGGAGATGTGCCGACCCCGGTTTTCATGCCGGTGGGCACCAGCGCGGCGGTGAAAACCGTTTCCTCGCACGAGTTGAAGGAACTGGGCGCGGAGATCATCCTGAGCAACACCTATCACCTCTATCTGCGGCCGGGGCATGAGACGGTGGCCGAAGCGGGCGGGCTTCATTCCTTCATGGGCTGGGAGCGCCCCATTCTCACCGACAGCGGCGGCTTTCAGGTTTTCAGCCTCAACGAATTGCGCAAGATAGACGAAAACGGGGTGCGCTTCCGTTCGCATATTGACGGTTCCACCCATTATTTCACGCCGGAAAAGGTCATGGAGATCGAGATGGCGCTGGGCGCCGACATCGCCATGACCTTCGACGAATGCGCGCCCTATCCCGCCGATCTGCCCGCGCTCGCGCGCTCGGTGGAGCGCACCTATCGCTGGGCCAAACGCTGCCGCGAGGCGCATAACAAGCCGGAACAGGCGCTTTTTGGCATCATCCAAGGGGGCGTTGATAAGGCCTTGCGCTCTTTGAACGCCGCGCAGATAAACTCGCTGGATTTCGACGGGCTGGCCATCGGGGGCCTAAGCGTGGGGGAACCCAAACCGCTCATGTATGAAATTTTGGATCACACCGCGCCGCTCTTGCCGCGGCATAAGGCGCGCTATCTCATGGGCGTGGGTTCGCCGGACTGCCTGGTGGAGGGCGTGGCCCGCGGCGTTGATATGTTCGACTGCGTGCTGCCCACCCGCATCGCCAGAAACGGCACCGTGCTGGTGCCCTGGGGCAAGCTGGTGATCCGCAACGCTGAATTTGCGCGGGATTTCCGGCCCATCGCCAGAGACTGCGGTTGCTATACCTGCCGCAACTTCTCCCGCGCCTATATCCGCCACCTGCTGAAATGCGGTGAGACGCTGGGCCTGCGCCTCACCACCATCCACAACCTGCATTATCTGCTGGAATTGATGCGAAATATGCGCCGGGCCATTCTGGACGGCCGTTTTCAGGAGTTCCGGCGGGAATTTTGGAGCAGGCTTGAGGCGGGCCGCGAGTCGGCAACATAAGCGTCGCATTACGATGTCAGCCGCGTCCCGGGGTCCCCAAAAACCTTTAGGTTCCCGCGATCCTCGACATACGTCACAGTACGCCTGCGGTCGCGCCTCGCGTCTTTCTTGCTTTGCTCGCTTTTCTTGCCTCCTCAAAAACACGGATTCAGAAAAAAGAGGAAATTGCCGCTGAAACGTGGAAAATTATTCAAAACTCACAAAATGGAAAGGCGTGACAAAACCATGAAAAAACTGTTTACGCTCCTTTTGGCGGCGATGCTGCTTTTGGCCTTGGCGGCCTGCGGTCCGGCAAGCGGCTTTGAATATCGGTATGACGAGGAATTGGGTGGCATGGTGATTACGAAATATAAGGGAGATTCAAACAAGGTGCGCATCCCGGAAAAAATCAAGGGCAAGCCGGTGGTCGCCATCGGCGGCTATTATTTTCCTAATGGCTATATTGGAGCTTTTCAACAAAAAAATGTTAAGGAAGTGCATATCCCTGACAGCGTGACGAGCATCGGCAGCAATGCGTTCCGGAGTTGCAAGGAACTGACGGATATAAATATCCCCGACGGCGTGACGAGTATTGGCCACTGGGCGTTTACGGGAACAGCTTGGTTAAACGCGCAGCCCGACGGGTTGGTCTATGCCGGCAAAGTCGCTTATACTTATAAAGGAGAAATGCCGGAGGGTACGTCCGTTGTATTACTTGAAGGCACGACGATCATTGCCGATGATGCCTTCAGCGGCTGCGCGGGTCTGACGAGTATTACGATCCCTGACAGCGTGACGAGCATTGGCCGTCGTGCCTTCAGCGGTTGCGAAGAGCTGACGAGCATTACCATCCCCGGCAGCGTGAAGAACATTGGCCGTCAGGCGTTCATGGCTTGCAGCTTGTTGGAAAGCGTTACGATAGGCGACGGCGTGACGAGCATTGGCAATTGGGCGTTCGGTCTAACACCTTGGCTATATGCGCAGCCGGACGGGTTGGTTTACGCTGGCAAAATCGCTTATACTTATAAAGGAGAAATGCCGGAGGGCACGTCCATCACATTAAAAGAGGGCACAACGGGCATTGCTGACATGGCGTTCGATGGTTACGAGGGCCTGACCGGCATTACGATCCCCGACAGCCTGACGAGCATTGGCTACGGCGCGTTCTATGGTTGCACAGGGTTGAAGAGCATTGCGATACCCAACGGCGTGGAGGGCATTAACAATTATACGTTTAATGGTTGCACAGGGTTGAAGAGCATTACGATCCCTGACAGCGTGACGCGTATCGGCAGCGAGGCGTTCTATGGTTGCACAGGGCTGACGAGTATTACGATCCCTGACAGCGTGACGATCATTGGCAGTTTGGCGTTCATGAGTTGCTCGAGTCAGTTGCAAGCAACCTACAAAGGCGTAACATACAAGACGGAAGGAAACACTTGGGGTGCTTATGATGTGCCGCAGTATGATCTGCCGCAAGCCTTCTACGACGCCGTGAACGGAAAATAGCTTGAAAAACAGCGGGGCGCGGCCTTTGGCCGCGCCCTGTTCATAACATACTAAACAAAGCAGGAGCTAAAAGCGACGGCCCCCATCCCATTTGTCACCGAAAAGCCGCTCCCTCCTTTGCCTTTAATCCTCTTTTTAAGCGGTGGTTGCCGCCTTCGGCGGCAACCCCGTATTAAGAAAAAACGTTTCCCCTCCTTGGGGAGGGGGTTAGGAGGTGGGGCGAAACAGAAGCAAAAGAAAAGAAGGAAGATGACGAGGGGGTTCAGATCCGGCCCCCGTCCCATTTGTCGCCGAAAAGCCGCTCCAGCGCGGAAATGGCGCGGTCTTTGGCCTCCGGGGAAAGCGCGTCCAGCTCCTTGAGGAATTCCTTCATATCCTGCCTTCTGGTTTGGCCGCTGGCCGGGCAAAGGCTGGGCATGACCGGCAAATCGCAGGCCCTCGCGACATAGGCCACCAGCGCCTCCGGGGCATAGACGAAGGGGCGGATCACGGTCACGCCCTTCCTATCCAGATATGTCACGGGATTGAAAGCGGCGATATTGCCCTCGAAAAAGGTTTTCAGGAGCAAGGTCTCCAACACGTCATCCTGATGATGCCCCAAAGCCACCTTGCTGTAGCCGTTGGCCAGGGCCAGGTTGTTGAGCGCGCCGCGCTGCAGCTTGGCGCAGAGCGAGCAGGGGTTGCTCTCTCGCCGCACCTCGAAAACCAGCGGGCCGATCTGCGTTTTCTCGTGGAAAAAGGGCACGTCCAGTCGGTAGCAATATTCCGCGAGGGAAGAAACATCCTCACCGGGAAAGCCCAGCCCGATATGCCCGGCCGCCAGCCGGTACTTAAATTTGGAAAGCGGCTGG
>WRDJ01000066.1 GCA_009783495.1 Clostridiales bacterium
CCGGGCGTCGGCAAAACCAGCCTGGTACACGCCCTTGCCCGCTCCATTAACTGCGGCTTTAAGAGGATACAGTTCACTCCGGACATAATGCCCTCCGATGTCACTGGGTTTTCCATTTATAACCAGAAAACAGGGGAATTCGAGTTCCGGCCCGGTTCGGTGATGAGCAATATCATCCTGGCTGACGAAATCAACCGTGCCTCCGCGAAGACTCAAGCCAGCCTGCTTGAAGCCATGGAAGAAAAGCAGGTTACCATAGATTCCGAAACATACGAGCTGAAAGAGCCGTTCATGGTTATGGCGACCCAAAACCCCATCGAATCCTTCGGCACCTATCCTCTGCCGGAAGCGCAGATAGACCGTTTCCTGATTAAGATTTCCATGGGATACCCGCAGTTCGAGGAAGAAGTGCGGGTGGTGGTCATGGACAAGCGGGCCAAGAGCCTCAGGGCTGTGACCGGCGGGGAGGACATCGTCAGGATGCAGGAATATACAGAACAGGTGTTTGTAGACCCCATGCTGGCCAAATATATCGTAGAGTTGGTCATAGCCACCCGCAACAGCCCCGATTTGGCGCTGGGCAGCAGCCCCCGCGGCGGCATAGCTTTATATAGGCTCAGCCGCGCCTATGCCCTTTTACAGGGCCGGCACTATGTTATCCCCGACGACATCAAATATTTGGTACCCTTTGTCCTGGCGCACCGCGTTATTCTTACCCATGACGCCAAAATAAACAGAAAACAGCCCGCGGAAATTATAAGGGCAGTTCTAAACACCGTGCTGGTGCCGGTTTCTCTTAGCGGGGGCAAGAAGTGAGATAAGCAAATGAAAAGAGTCCCTGTTTTTGCTAGGTCATACGGAAGGGGGAGGTAAAATCCATGAAACGCAATAAAAGCGGGCGTCCCGGCAGGAAGAAACGGGCCGCGAAGAAAAGACACGGGAGCAAATTTGCGTATAGGGCCGAAACAGACAGAGCCTATCTGAAAAGTCTGGCCGTTAAGTCTGCGTTCCTGCTCATCCTTCTGCTTCTTACGTTGATCCCGGCCGCATATGTCGGGAATGATTATGGCTATATACCGCTTTTAGCGGTGATTTTTGCCGTCGTCATTTCTTTGGTTTATGCCCTCCTGCTGAAAAGGTTCATCTCCTATGTCGAGATTTCGGAGCTCTCCAACTGCGTCAGGGGCACGGAAATGGATTTTGTCGTAGAGGTGAAGAACCGCTCCTTCCTCGTTTTTCCCAAGCTGGAGGCCTTCTTCTATATTTCCGACATTTTTGGCGGGGTGGATTCCGTAACCTCTGCTTCTCTGACGATGGCGCCTTTCGAAAAAAGGGAATTCAGGTTCACAATCAATTTCGCCCATATCGGCACATATAGCGCCGGGTTGAAAAAAATCCATGTCCACGACCTGTTCAATTTTTTCCGTTTTACTATCCATAATGACCGGAGATATAAAATCGATGTGAACCCGCGCGTCCATCCTTACTTAGACCTTGATATTGATAAAACCGCGCTTCACGAAAGCCTGCAGTCGTGGATTGTTTCCCCGCTTTCGGGGATGGATTATACGGGCGTGCGGGAATATGTTTTCGGCGACCCCATAAAAAGAATTCACTGGAAGATTTCCGCCCGCTTCAGGACATATATGACCAAAATATTGGAAAGTTACGGGGCCAGCGGGATTAACGTGTTTATAGATTTGGTTTCTCCCGAATATGACCCGGAAACCATGATGGGCGTTTTTGACGGCGTGGTGGAGGCCGGCCTGTCGATTTGTTGTTTTGCCAAAAGCAACGGCATGGAATATGATTTGATTTATTATGACAAGGATGGCCGGAAGCGGCGTTATGCGCCGCCGGAATTTTATAATACGATGGATTTGGTGGCGGAATTGCCGCGCATCACCACCGACACGGAGAGCTATAACGTGAACCGCCTGCTGGTTGATGAAGGCAATTCCCCCTATGCCAAGAGCAATATCGCGCTATGCACCGCCAATGTCACGGAGGAGGTTATCGAAACGCTGCTTCTGGCGAAGAAATCCGGCAGAAACGTCATCCTGTTTTATGTGCTGCCGGACAATGTTTATGATGACGAAAGAGCGGCCCTTCTCCGTCCTTTGAAGAGGCTGGAGGGGGCAAAAATCGCTTATTATGTCATTTCCTCTGTTGAAGAACTGAGAAGGGCCGGTTGAACAGAAAGACAAATGTGTGATTTTTTGCTGCCTATAACGGCACGGTTGCTAATAATATGATTATACATCGTTGCCTATTCTATGCCGATTGCCTTTAATGGCTTGGTCATATGTATATAAAGTTTTCAAGAAAGGCAGGTTTGACCCATGCTGAAATATATTAAAAACAATGTCTGGGATTATTCGCTCTGCATTCTTATGATAAGCGGGCTTGGCATCAATTTTTTCCAGATATTCTTCCTGCCGGCCCATTTGCAGGCCAATGTTTGGGCCGCGGCGCTGGCCGCTTCCCTCTTATGTCTGATATTCTTTGCCTGCGCCTACAGCAACAGGAGCATTGTCTTTTCTTTGATTGTTTTTGTCATTGCCGTCGCTCTGGGCGTCATGTATGTACAGGCCACCGGGTTTTTGGCCGGCATGGGCGAGAACGCCGAGGCCAACGCGCCCGCCTTCGGCCTTATTTTAGCCTTTTTATCCTTGCTGGTATTCCTGCTTTCGCGCACCAGAGCGGGAGCCGTGATTCTGGCCGTTTTGGGAAGCATTGCCATATGCGCGGTCGTCTTTTTGGAATATGAGCATTATTTCTGGGGCTATCTTGTTTTCATCGGCGCGTCTTTGTGCATGTGTTATTATCGCAACTATCGCCATAATATCATACACACCAATACGGTCAAGGTTTCTTTCAGCCGCTTTGCCTCGATTTCCTCCGCAGCAGTCGGCCTTGTCCTTATCCTCAGCATCGTAGTCTCCGTGACTTTGATACAGCCGCTTAATCTGCCCACTTTGGAATTGAAGCTGATAACGCGCCACCTGTCGCTGGAGGTTTTGGAACAAAGCGCTTCCTCCTCCAAGGTAATCATGCCCGATGTTGAGCAAAAAAGCAGTGAAACCGACAATACCACAACAACCTCAAAAAATCCGGGCGAAGAGGATATGGAAAAGACAGAATATCAGGAAGTTGCCCCCACTTTGCAAGATAAAGACACGTTCACCCTCAACCATTCAAACATGGAAAACTTTCTCTATGCCATCAGATATGTGCTCAGCGAAATCCCGCCCTTTTTCCTGATTGCCGTTCCGTTTCTCATCATTTTATTGGCCGTTTTCACCAAAAAGGGTTTGCGCAGGCGTTGGTATTATAAAACTTTGCTAAAAGATAAAAAACAACAGGTAATAGATTTTTATCTATATTACCTGAAAAAATTTGAAGTATTGAGTTACAGGCGCCCTCTTGCAGACACGCCGATCGAATTTGCCGGAAAATTAAAAGATAAGTTGCGTGTCTTCTCGGTTGACGACGCCGACATTACCAGCCTGACCAATGTTTTTATTAAGGCGAATTATGGCAGGCTTGACGTAAGCGACGAAGAGTACAGCCTTTTCCTAAAATTTCACAAGGCCTTTTATAAGAACTGCAAAGCAAAATTGGGAACCGTAAAATATTTACGCAAATTTTTTGCCTTATAGGCGGAGACTTTTTATTGATAAAAGAAGCCTCTTTGATTGAATAGGGCGGGTTGACGGCCGCAAAAAAGGAGTTGTTCAAGTGGATGAAAATTAAGAAAACCCGTGAAGACCGAAGCGGCCTGCTTCTGAATATGCGCCAGGAGAATGAGGACGGCTATATTTCCGCCGACAAGACCCTGCCTTCGCTGATTGGGCGGACGGGGGTTTCCCTTACACCCCTGCGCCCGTCCGGCGTGGCAAAGATAGCTGAGAGGCGGACAGACGTCGTCACTGAAGGGGATTTTATAGATGTCGGCGTTGCGATAGAAGTTATTTATGTGGAAGGGCTCCGGGTTGTTGTAAAGGTCAAAACCGAAATTTGAATCCAATATCCGCCGATGCATTCCCCATAATGGATTCAGCGCGCGCAGAAAGAG
Organism: Clostridiales bacterium; assembly: GCA_009783495.1. Classification (GTDB taxonomy): domain Bacteria; phylum Bacillota; class Dehalobacteriia; order UBA4068; family UBA4068; genus WRDJ01. The sequence goes on from WRDJ01000066.1 coordinate 4,079, forward strand.
AGATTTGCTTCCCGGCATATCGATGCGTTTATTGCGCGGTTTGAATTAAAAATTTATTTTAAGGAGGTTGTCTATCTAAATGTCCCCTATAATGTATGTATTACTTATCATCGCGGTTCTCATTCTCCTGACCATCATTGCTTTTGTGCCAATTGGGCTGTGGATCTCGGCCCTGGCCGCCAAGGTCAGGGTTGGGATTTTTGACCTTATCGGTATGCGCTTGCGCCGGGTTCCCCCCGCCAAGATCGTCATACCACAGATCAAAGCGGAAAAAGCCGGGTTGAATGTGGGCGTGAGAAAACTGGAAGGTCACTTCTTGGCCGGCGGCAATGTCGATCGGGTGGTCAAGGCTCTGATCGCGGCCGAACGCGCCAGCATCCCTCTGCCCTTTGAGCGCGCCGCCGCGATTGACCTGGCCGGGCGTAATGTTCTGGAAGCCGTGCAAATGAGCGTCAACCCCAAGGTAATCGAGACCCCGGCCATCTCCGCCGTAGCCAAGAACGGCATCGAGTTGCGCGTACGCACCAAAATAACGGTGCGCGCCAATATAGACCGCTTAGTGGGCGGCGCCGGTGAAGAAACGGTCATCGCGCGCGTCGGCGAGGGCATCGTCAGCACGGTCGGCTCCAGCAATTCCCATAAAGAGGTTTTGGAGAACCCGGACAATATCTCCCGCACGGTTCTGAGCAAGGGTTTGGATGCCGGAACCGCGTTTGAGATCCTTTCCATCGACATCGCCGACGTTGACGTGGGCCGCAACATCGGCGCGCAATTGCAGACCGATCAGGCCGAGGCGGACAAGCGCATCGCTCAGGCCAAGGCCGAGGAACGCCGTGCCATGGCTGTGGCCAGAGAGCAGGAAATGGTGGCTTCGGTTCAGGAAATGAGGGCCAAGGTGGTGGCGGCGGAGGCCGAAGTTCCGCTCGCCATGGCGGACGCCTTCCGTTCTGGGCGTATGGGCGTCATGGACTATTATAATATGATGAACGTGGTTTCCGACACCAAGATGAGGGAAAGCATTTCCGGCATGGGCAAGGAAAGCGGGCCGACTATAATGCCCGACAAGAAATAAGCAACTGTAACACAGGTTATAATACCCGGGAGGTGTTTTAGTGGAGGTCATTTTTTGGATAATTATTGTTATCCTTGTTATCTACATCGTCTCATCCAGCGCCAAGAAAAAACGCAACGAAGAGTCCGGCGTCGGCCGCCGCCCGCCGCCCCGTCCGGATCCCGCGGCTTCGGTTATGAAGCCGGGCAGGCCAAAGCCGGTGGAATCGCTTCCCGAGGAGCCCTTCACGGCGGAAGACAGCCCGGCAGGTTTTCCTTTTCCGCCGGGAACACTTACCCCGGACCCTGTTATCAGAGCAAGGCTCGTCAATCCGGCCGACAGGCCCAAACCTGCCAGCCCGCCTGATATGGCGCAAAGACGGCGGCACGCGCCGCCCCTTGACGCTTCAAAACAGGAAGAATCACAGCCCGTCGCGTTACTTTCCGCTTTGAGTATTGACAGAAATTCCCTTGTTTCCG
>WRDJ01000067.1 GCA_009783495.1 Clostridiales bacterium
CGATCTCCGCCAGTTCCCGCGGCAAGGTGATTTGCAGCGGGTCGGCTGCCGTGCCCTTGCCCTTTACCTTATATTCACCCAATGCCGTAGTATTATCCGTCTCGTTGCAAACGCAGGCGGCTTTGCCGCAGGCCTCGCAGCCATCGCCGGGAGGATCATCACAAACGCAGACGGCCTTGCCGCAGGCCTCGCAGTTGTTGCCGGGATCCGGCGGCCCGGACTCGCCGCAACCCGCCGCCAGAACGGTGAAAATAAATAATAGCAAAATCATAAGCATTAGAGAAGATTTTCTTTTTTTCATATCACAGCCACCCTTCATCATCTCATTTCAGACGCATCTTTTACATTTTACCACAAAAAGACACGGAACGCAACGATAAAGGCGGCCCGTTGGGCCGCCTTTGCTAATCACTTCTTTGTTTTCTCTCAGAACCGGGGCGTGCGGAACCCGGCTTTTTTATGCCTGCCCGACCGCTTTTTCCAGTTCCGTGATATAATCGTTCAATATCTTCCATTCCGCCGTGGTGAGATCGCCTTCTTCGAGCCTTTCCTTAAACGCCCGGGCCTTGTTCAACGCCATCTCTTTGGTTTTCTGCATTTCAAAAAAGTAGATATAGGTCAAATTGATTTCAAGGTCTTTATCCGCGTAAAGCGTGGCGGTCTCCAACTCAGCCTCCGCGTCTATATAGTTGCCGCTGCGATAATAGGATAGACCCAACAGAACCTTAATATTGGCTCTTTCCTTGCTGGTCAAAGTGGTGGGCCGGTGTTCCCAGGCTTTCTCATAAGCATCAACCGCTTCAAGATAATTGCCTCTATATTCCAGCCAGTTAGCATTAAGGACAAGCCGCTTGTGCTCGCCAAGCTCGAACAATTGATTGCCGAGCTGAAGGTTCAGGGCATAGTCGTTCGGTTTGGATTCGAGCGCTTTCTTCGTATTCTGTATGGCTTTCTCCATAGCGGAGGCCGTTGAGCTGCCACTCTTCAATCCCCAGGAACTCATCATGGCATAACTGGACAAAAGACCGATGCAAAGTATTACGACCACCGTCAGCATGACGCCGCGGTTTTTCTTGGCCATGCGGCGCAAATCACTCATCAGCATAAAAAATCCCTCCCGGTTTTCCTTAAATTAGTTTTTTGTTTCTTTGTTAGTTTTGTTTCCTCGTTAGTTTAGGTTTTCATTGGCGTTTTGCCAGGTGAATTCAAAACCCGGCCACAAATCCAGGGCATTGCCTACGATTTTCTGCACGTCGGCCAAAAGGCGCGTGAATTTGCCCTCGGCGTCAATAAAATTGTTGATGAGCGGGTTATCGCACATCGCGGCATAAAATTCCTCCAACTCACCCATTTCCCCATCCACGTCCTCCCCGGAAAACCGGGCCATCTGCAGCCGCAACTGCTGGTGGCGGAACTGTGAAAGCAGCCAGGCGCTTTTGTTGTCGGTCTGCAGGCTTTCCCTGGCGCTGGAATAAAGAAGATATTCATTGCTCTGCTGCAAAAGGCGGGCCAACTCAAAGGCCTGATTATAGATCACGCCGGCGCCTTCTGACGGGCAGGGCAACTCATTTTTTTTAGACCGTTTTTCTTTCATAGTAATAATCACCTTAACCAAAGTGTTTCAATTTATTCCGCGGCAATCGCTGATCGCCCTGCGCATAACAAGAGATATTTCATTCATCCAGAAGTTCTTCAGGATCGTCAGGGTCGTCAGGGTCGTCATCATCGTCAGGGTCACAATCATCGCCGGGGTCGTCATCATCGCCGTTTTCCTGCAGCCAAAACTCAACCTGTTCTCTGATATCATCAGCCAGCACCCTCAGTTCACCGACCAGAACCCGCGCCTCAGCGATTTGCGCCAGGATCTGCGCTTCCATGCCGGTCACGCCCGTCTCCACATATTCTTCCGTGGCCCAGGGATCGTTCGGGTCCTCGACCGGGTCGTCGTTCGGGTTTTCGACCGGACCTTTGCCGCAGGCCGCCAAACAGAAGATCAGGAGTGCCGAGAGGATGATAAACAGCAATTTTTTCATGTTATTGTCATCCTTTTTTATTAATATCATCTATTTTATCAACAAAGGATATTAATAGCAAGACATAATTATTTTATTCTTCTCAAAAATTAATACTTTATTTGAGCAGAAAAACCTGCTTAGAGCGGCAAAAAATATCTGCGGCGGCCGGAAAACCCGGCGATTTTGGCATAACCGCAGCTTTTTGCCGCCTCGCGCGCCAAAGCCAGATCCCGTCCCGCATCCTCGGCGCGGTGCGCGTCCGAGCCAAAAGTGACCGGCACGTCAAGGGCAAAAAGTTCCTTTATGAGTTTTTTTTGCGGGTACATTTCCCCCACCGGCTTATAAAGACCGTTGGTATTTATCTCCACGGTGATGCCGCTTGCGGCGACGGCCCGTAAAAGCGGCGCGGCCAGCTTCTCCACCGGCTGCGAACTGCGCAGGCCGAAAACCTTTATCAAATCCATATGCCCGAGTATGTCATAGCGCGCGCGCAAGAGCCTTTCCTGCATAGTGAAATAGGCCAGATAGAGTTCGTTCGCCTGAAACTCCGCAAAACGGCTGATAAAGGCCTCGTTGTCGAATTCCCAGCCGTCGAGGAAATGCACCGAACCGATCACATAATCATAGGGGAAGAGGCTTAATATGCGCGCCGTTTCCGCCTCGCTTTGCGGCGTATAATCCACCTCGATGCCCGCACGCAATTCCATGACTCCCATATAACGCTTTTTCGCGGCCAGGAAAGGCGCAAAATCATAGCCTTCCGCGAACCAGTCGTGGTCGGAAAAGCCCATCTCAGAGAGACCCATGCGGCGGCCCTGCTCGACAAAAAGGGCAATATCCTCTTCGCTAAGCGCCTTTTTTTGATGGGCCATGGGGTGTATGTGATAATCCGCCAGCATTTCAGAACCCTCCTTTCCTGTCGCAGCCGATTTCGCATTACTGTTTCGCGTCATCAGTTCAGCCGCTCACGTATTTCTTATATCAAGGCAAACGGCCATTTGCCGTTTGCTTCACACTCTGTCCTCTGTTGTCCCATACGTTCACTCCCCCGCCTTGACGCTCCTTATGCCGCCCGCCGCTTTTTGCTGCATATTTTGTCGTAAAAAAGGCTCTTTGAGGTAATATTTACCATTTTCATGTATATAGACTGCACAATCGGCAAAATTGTTGCATCTCTGGCTATTTTCCGGCGAACAGCCCGGCAAACCAGGCGATCACGTCCTCCAGCTGCTCTTTTTGCGCGCCGTCCGGGTCAAGTCCGCGCCAGGCCGCGACGATCTCCTCTGTGAGGAAACGGCGGCCGGGCAAACAATCGCCCAACATGGCGATGAAATCGCCGTCCATGGCGTCGGAAAAAACCCGCGCCTCCGTGATTTTGCCGAGGGAAACGCAAAGCAAAAGCTCAACCCCGCCCCAGGCAAAACGCCGCTCATAGGAAACGTCGCAAGCGGGACTCGCGCCCAGCCGCCATTCCCAGGAAGCAAACTTTTCCAGCAAGTGAGGCGGCGAGAGCTTGTGGGTATCCACCTCTTGCGGCTCCGGCCCGCCATATTCGGCGGAAAACGCGGCCGCCAGGGATTCTTTGAGTCTCTCCATGGTAAGGCTGGGTTGCAGCTCCCGCAAATTGACCACTCTGGAACGCAACGAAGGCACGCCCTTAGAGCTTATCTTATCCGCGGAGGCTCGCAGATATTTCTCCAAAAGGCCGAAATCTGCATTGAGAAGGATGGTGCCGTGATGCAGGGAGTTCCGCTTGCGGTGGCAAAAAGCGTTGCCGGAGAATTTGCGCCCGTTCGCCTCCAGGTCGTTCCGCCCGGCGAAAACGGCCTCAACGCCAAGCGCGCGCAGGGCGCGCAGGATGACCTTAAGCTGACCGGGCAGGTTATAATTTTCCTTTTCCATGACGAAGGTGAAGTTTATGTTACCGGCATCGTGAAAAACCGCACCGCCGCCGGAAACGCGTCGGGCCAGCCGCCCGCCCTCGCGTTCCAAGGCCTGCCAGTCACATTCCTTCCAAGCGTTTTGATGGCGGCCAATCACCACGGCACGCTCGTTCCTCCAGAGATAAAAGGATATTTGCCTTTGATGATCCCGCTCCAGCAGCATTTCCTCGAAAGCCTGATTATGCCAGGGATTGCTGGACGAAGAAATATAGATATTCCCTTTTAACTGCGATTTTTCCGGCATAGCCGCCTCCTTTGCGAAATTTGTCTTGACGAAAAAACAGGAGTTGTTTTATAATAAAAAAGTTGCGTAAATATATATACGCAATGCTCCGACTTATTCCTTCCGCACTATAACAAAAAGGGGAATAAGCGATAGGGCGCAACTTTGCGAAGGCTGCGCCTCCCATAAGGAAAGGAGAAAAAATAATGAAAACCCTGAAAAAACTCATCATTCTGCTCTTGGCCGCCTTCCTCGTTCTGGGGTTGACCGCCTGCGCCAAAGGCGACGGCTCCACCCTGCGCCTCTCGACCACCACCTCGGTAGATAACACCGGCCTGATGGCATATTTGCGGGCCGAGTTTGAAAAAGACACCGGCTATAATTTGGAAATCTCACCTCTCGGTTCCGGAAAGGCGATTCAGGCGGCGCGGGATGGCAACGCCGACTGCCTGCTGGTGCATGATCCCGACGAAGAGGAAAAATTCATCGGCGAAGGTTACGGAGTGGAAAGAGTCACCTTCATGTATAATTATTTTATCATAGTAGGCCCGCCCGACGACCCGGCCGGGGTCAAAGGTTGCGCCACCGCCGCCGAAGCCTTCCAAAAAATCGCCGAACATACCACGGCGGAATTCATCTCCCGCGGCGACCTTTCGGGAACGCACAGCAAGGAAAAGGCTATCTGGGCGCTCGCCGGCATCACCCCGATCGGCGAAAACTGGTATTACAGCATCAACGATGACATGGGGAGAGCCCTCAACATGGCCGTTGAGAAAAGCGCCTATATCCTGACTGACAAGGCTACCTACCGGGCCCACGCCGCGAACGGCGTCCTGGATATTTTAATGGATAGCCAGGAGCAAATGAAAAACCCCTATTCCATGATAATAGTTTCCACCTCGAAATGGCCGGACGTCAACGAAAAAGCCGCCAAGGAATTCGTCAAATGGATGACCTCGAAAAAAGCCAAAGACCTGATCAACAATTACCGCGTTGAGGGATCAGACGAACAGCTTTTCTTCATAGATTAATGATCTAAGACAGCTTTTTCGGAGAGTGCGTCAGACTGCTTGACACACTCTCTTTGACTACAGAAAAAAACAGGAATGTGAATTTTGTTATTATGGATGCGATAAAAGAGGTTTTCGGCCTGCTCTTCGGGTCTGATAATGAGCTGAGGGCCATCATCTGGCTGACTTTGAAGATGTCGTTTTTATCCACCACGCTGGCTGCCGCTCTCGGCATCCCTCTGGGCGTGATTTTGGGCTGCGTAAAATTCCGCGGGCGCGGCCTCATCATGCGCGTGACCACCACCTTGATGGGCCTGCCGCCGGTGGTGGCGGGCCTCTTCGTCTATCTGCTTTTGAGCAGGAGCGGTCCTCTCGGCTCGATGCGCCTGCTCTATACCC
>WRDJ01000068.1 GCA_009783495.1 Clostridiales bacterium
CGGAAAGCGCGCCGCTGCCGGCGAGGAACGGCCTGACGCCCTTCTGCCAGAAGTCAAGCATGACCGTGGCCAAAATAAGCATGGCGCCCCAGGCCAGCGAACCGAAAAAGCCGCCGTGCGAACTGCCCAAAACGGCGTCAAGCAGGAAGTTATCCAGAATCAGCTGATAAGCGGCCAGCATGGCCCCGGCCGCCGCCAAACGCACCCACGGGGAAAACTTCAAAAGCGGCAAGGCCAAAAGCCCGGCCATACCGATGGCCTGCAAAACGCCCCAGGAGGTTTCATGCGAAACGAGCGCCCCTCCGGCGCTGAAAATCGTTCCCAGGCCGATCAAGGCCAGGTATCTGTAGGCATAGTTGAGATAAGCCTTGGCGTTGAAAGCGCGCAGGTGCTTCAAAAACGATTGCCGGTAGCTGGCGGCAATGGCAAAGAGAAAAAGCGGCGCGATCGTGTCGGCAAACGAGAGCCCGATATCCTCCGTATGCCTCATAAAGGCGGGAATATCGGTCATGTCGGAAAGGGCGTTCCCCGCCACCATCAATATGACCGCCATTCCCCTGAAACGGTCCAGAGCCAGGTTTCGTTTCATATCGGCAACCTCCGCGCCAGTTTTTTAACCCCGCCTATTCCTGCGCCTCGCGCTCCTTCGCCGCCCGCAAGGCCTGCATTTCCGCCTGCGAGATATATTTCCCGCCCAGAAGGAAAAGCGTCATGACAAGCGCCGCCAGGACGAGGATGATTGTTTGCGCCGTGATCAAAAGCGCCGTGCTTTTGCCCAGTCCGCTGAGAAAAACCAGCGAAACGAGCAAAGCCGCCCCGCCGTAAACGCCGAAAAGAATCTTGGCGCCAGTATGCAGCATCGGCCCGTGCAGGCGTTCCGCATAGGGCCTGAGGGCAAGAAACCCGCCGGCGGTGATCAGCTCGGCCAGCAGGATGAAGGAAACGCTGATCCAATGGATGCTTTCGCGCTGGGGGATCGCGAGGAAAAAGAGCAGCAAGGTGAGGGCCGGAGCCAGCACTCCGGCAATGAGAGGCGTAAATACGCTTTGTTTGTTTTTCATCTTATGACCTCTTTCGCAAAAATCAATTTCTTATTTTTACGCAGCCAAAGCAATTCCTGCTGCGAAATGAGCGCGCGTGGGCTTTTTCCGTAAAAGCGCTCCTGCAAATCCCCTTGCAGCTTGACGAGCAACCCGGCGAGCTCCCCCCTGTTTTGCCGCCCTGCCGCCTCTTTCAGCCTCTCCAGGTAAAAAGTATGCGTTTCTCCTTTGTTGCGCGTCAGCTTACGGCGCGCGCCCAGACGCTCCAAGCCCAGATAAACCCCTTGCGGCGTGTTGCGGCGCGAAAACGAGGCCGCAAAGAAGGAAAGCCCGGCCCGAACCTCCCGCCACCAAGCCCTCAAAGCCTCAAGAAACCCGGGGCTGCTCCTGCGCACCGTCGAAGCGCCGTGGCCCCCATACCCGGCCTTGAGGCGCAAGCTTCGTATCCGATAGAGCAGATAGACGGCCAAAGCGGCCAAGGCGAGCAGGAAAATCACCGTGCCAAACGGGAAAGCCCCCGGGTCTGGGGCCGGTTCCGGATCTGGGACCGGTTCAGGCTCTGGGTCAGGCCCGGGCTCAGGCTTCTCCTCCGGCAAAAATCCGGTGAGCCAGGCCAGCAGTTTTCCGGCCAGCCCGAAGATGAAGGCAAAGGCAGCGACGATCCCGTCGAGCAGCGCGGCCAGCCTCCCGCCGAGCGGAGCGGCGGAAATCAACAAAACAAAGGCCAAAACAACGCAGGCGGGGATGATGACCGCGAGAGGCAAAAACGCCCCCGCATTGCGCGCCCGCGCCGCGTCTCCCGCCCTCCCGGCGTTCACGCGCAGGCAGAGCAGGCAGGCCAGGTTGAGCAGCACGGTAAAAAAAACTGGTAATGAATATATAATGGGAGAGCCGCCGACATTAAACTCCGCGGCATAGACGCCCGCGTCTTTAAGCATCAGTTCGTGATAGGCGGCGAAAGCGCCGCTTCCGGCCTGCACGAAGAGAAAAATTATCAAATATATGACGGAGAGCTCAAAAAAAAGGCGTATCCGCAGCGGCCCGGCGGGGCTAAGACAGCTGAAAACGGTGAAAATGGTGCTTCCGAAAAGCAATATCCAGACTATGATATTAAACTGCGTAAACCCGCGAAATTCCGGGAGGAAGAACATAAGCCCGGCAAGCTCCGCCACATAGAGAATGGTGTTGACGAAAACGAGGGCGGCCGCGGAGCGCGCTTTCCGCAGGAAGAGGCGGTTACCCAGATAAACGGCGCCGTTCATGGCGGCCCAGAAGAGGGTCAACCGGAAAAGGTCGGGCTTCACCCATTCCGCGCGTCCGAGGACGCTCATCAGCCAATAGAAAGAAGCGCTGAAAACCGCGGCGTTAAGCAGAACCGTCAGCGAGACGAACCAATTCTCTCTTCTTTCCGTTCCCATGCTTTCCGCTCACTTCCCTTCCGTAAAAACAAACGCCGCCCGGCCCCCCTAGCCTTTTCGAAGGCGCCGAAAAATCATTCCCCCGATAAGCGCCAGCGCCAAAGCGAGGATGACCAGCAAAACACCTCTCATTAATACTTTTTTCATATCCTTATCCCCCTTTTTTGTCATTCCGGGCGCGGCGGGGAATCCTTTTCCTCCGCCGGGAGAGAGTCAGGGGGGTTCAGATAAATATATCCCCTGTTCTTCCGTGCGCGACGAAAAATCATTCCCCCGATCACCGCCAGCGCCAGCGCGAGAACGACCATCAAAACGCCCCTCTTAAATAATGTTTTCATCATGTGCCTAGCCTCTCTTTCCCATCATTCCGGGCGCGGCGAAAAATTTTTTCCCGCCGCCGTCATTCCGAATCCGGCATCCCTCGGTCACACCATGCCAATCCATCTTTATTTAAGAGACCGTTGGCCGAAGGCCTCTTAAATAACTTCGTTCCCCTCCCCGGGGAGGGGGTTGGGGGCTGGAGCTAAAACTGCCCGCGCCTCCCTGTTATTCCGAGAGCGGCGAAGAGCCTTGCCCCGCTCCCCCGTCCAGCAATTCCAAGATACCGTCCTTCACCGCTTCGGTATATTTATTAAGTATATCCCCCATCGGCCCTGAACTTTTGGCGATCTCGATCGGCTTGCCGACCCGCACGGCTATGTCTCTCTTCCAAAAACGGAAATAGTTTTTGGAATTAATAATGGCCACCGGCAGCAGGACGGCGTCAGCCTTATGCGCCACGAAAACCGCCCCCTGCTTGAAATCCGTCAGCCCCTCGCCGCTATAGCGCGTGCCTTCGGCGAAGATGCCCAGCGGCTTGCCCTCTTTCACCAGGTCAATGCTGCGGCGCAGGGCGGAAAGGTGCGGCTCCCCCCTTTTGATAAAGATGAAGCCCATGGCCTTGATGATTTTTGAGAAAAGTTTCAGATGGGAAAACTCGTTTTTTGTCAGAACACAAATCTGAAAAGGAAAAGCGCATACCAGCATCACCACATCCATGGTATGGCTGTGATTAGCCACGATCACCAAGCGCTTCCCCTTTTCCATCGGTATGTTTTCCCGGCCCTCCAGCCGCCAGCCGGAAAACGCCGCTAAAATGAGCAACACGCGGCGGGCAAAACGGTAAAATCGCGTCACCTGCATCCCTCCTGTTTATATCAGATAGAACGACCTGCCTAAAATGCGTCCCCAGAAGAATCTGGCGATAACGGGAAGAAGAGTGGAAGAAGAGTGTATATTTAAGAAACAAGCAATGATAAACGTGAGCAAAAAGAAGGGGCTTTTATGTACCATGCCTGCCCCTTAAACGCCTTTTGCGCTATGAAGAAAAACCCCAGCGCGCAGGCGTCGGCATATTGAGCCGGCAGCATGCAAATATTCACGTATCTTGGCGGCTCCGGATATGCGTCAGGATAAACCAGCGCCGATATTCCCGAATAAGCAATCCCCCCGACGACCGCGAAGGCCGCCGCAACGGCGAGCACCAGCGCGCCCCTCTTAATCAACGCGTCACCCATGCGCTTATCCTCCTTTTTCAGTTTTCCCCCCGCGCCAAGACCAGCACCCTTTCCGGTCACACGCCGGTCATACCACGCCAATCCGTCCCTTTTTAAAGAGGCTTTTGGCCGCAGGCCAACGGCTTCTTTAAAAAATATCGTTCCCCCCTCCCTCCGGGAGGGGGTCAGGGGGTGGGGAAACTTTGCGTTTTATACGGCTGGCGGGCCGGCACCTCCCCGATCTCCCCGCGCCAAGGCCAGCACCTTTTCCACCACCTGCCCGATGCTGAGCTCGGTGCTGTCCAGCTCAAAAGCGTCCTCCGCCTTGCAAAGCGGCGCCAGGGCGCGCCCGGAATCCCGCGCATCCCTCTGCAGAAGCTCCAACGCCACCGCCCCGGCCTCCGCGGGATAGCCTTTTTCTTCCAACTCCTTGGCGCGGCGCGCGGCCCTTTCCGTTAGCCCCGCGGTGAGAAAAATCTTGCAATCCGCGCCGGGAAAAACATAGGTACCGATGTCCCGCCCGTCCATCACCACACCGCCAGTGGCTGCCAGCGCCCGTTGCTGCGCCACCAAAGCCTCGCGCACCGGCCGCACGGCGGAAACGGGGGAAGCGGCCGCACTCACCTCAGGGGTGCGTATGGCGGCGCTCACGTCCTCGCCGTCGCAAAAGACTCGGCAAAGATCTCCCTCATGCCGCAACTCAATTTTGACCCTGGCGGCGATTTTCCCCAACGCCGCTTCGTCGCCGAAGGCAACCCCCTCGCGGATGGCGCAAAGGGCCACCACCCGGTACATGGCGCCCGTGTCTATGTAGAGATAACCCAGCCTTTTGGCCGCCAGCTTGGCGATGGTGCTTTTGCCGGCCCCCGCCGGCCCGTCTATCGCAATAATTCTCGCCGTCATCAAAAACACCTCTCAAATAGTGTTATTGTTATTATATCACACTTTTCATTTAAAAGCTACCCTGCCGATTATCCCCTCTCCGTATTCGGTCGTCAGTTCTAGCAGCAAATTATCCTGCCGGAGATTTGCGGAAATCCGGGTCACGCTGAAAGTAATGTCCCGGTTATATGCCGAGGTATCCAACAAAACCAAATCCCCGGCACAGACCCGCACCGTGAGGGAGCCTGCGGCGAAATTCCCGGCAGCCTTGCCGTTTACCAGAACTTTTGCTTCCGGCAGGCTTTGGCCCCCCGCCGCCTCTATGGTGATATTCGCGAAAACAACGCCGTTCCGGCTGCTTGAAGCTTCTTTCGCGCTGACGGGCGTGATATAGACGCTCTCCCCCTCGGAGACAAAAGGCCAGGCATAAGACTGCGCGGCCAGCAAAGCACAAAAAAGCGCGCCCACGGAAAGGCAGAGAAAGCCGTTGACCCCCTTTATCCAGACACGCCGGAATCCTTTATTTTTTCGCGGCATAAAAACACCCTCTTCTTTTCATTGCCGTTATTTTGCTGCGAACATGGCAAATTTATGCAGGGCCCGGCGCTTTATCTTGACAGAAAAAGGCGGTTATTGTATCATATATTATTGAACTTAATTGATTTACTAGGAGGAGCAGTATGAAAAC
>WRDJ01000069.1 GCA_009783495.1 Clostridiales bacterium
GCTGAGAAGCATCGCGCAAGAGGCCGGCGTGGAGCCCGTTTCGGCGCGCATCCGCATCGGGGAAGACGGCAGGGCGGTTGTTGAAGCGGGCAAAAGCGGCTATGCCATAGACGTGAAAAAAAGCCTGGAAACGGCCAGGCGGGATCTTTCGCTTTTCCTGGAAGGCAAGTGGCGGCTGACGGATGAAGAGATCGAACCGGCCGTCAGCACCGAGGAAGCGGAATCCTGGCGTATAGAAGGAATTATCGCCACCTTCACCACACATTATGACGCCTCGCAAACCAACCGCGCCAACAACCTGGAGCTGGCCGCCAAAACCCTTGATTGCACCCTTGTCCTACCCGGCGAGGTCTTTTCCTTCAACGAGACCGTGGGCCCGCGCACCACCGCCGCCGGTTACCGGGAAGCGCCCATCATCCGCGATAAAAAGCTCACGCCAGGAATCGGCGGCGGAGTTTGCCAGGTCGCCACCACCCTCTTCAACACCGCGCTGGAGGCCGGAATGCCCGTGGTGGAGCGATTTCCTCACACCCTCAGGGTGAGTTATGTGCCGGAGGGCCGGGACGCCTCCGTTTCTTACGGCGTGAAAGACATGTAATTTAAAAACGACCGCGAGACCCCCGTCATGATCCACACCGTCTGCGGCAGCGGTGTGCTGACCGTCTCATTTTACGGCAAAATGTAGCTGACAAAGAAAAACCCGCCCATTGGCGGGTTCTCTTGCATATTATACCACGATTTGCAAGCGATCGTCCACGATTTTCAGGATGCCCCATTTGCCGTCCTTTTTCACAGCGGCAAAGCCTTCGTTGAAATAATTGAGCTTGTCATATTGCGGCGGTAGAATCAAATCGCCGCTTTTGTTGTAAGCGCCCCATTTGCCGTACTGAGAGCCGCCTTCCCGCACAAGAGCAATTCCGTCGGCGACAATATATTCTGCAGCATCGTATATCGGCGGCACGACCACTTTGCCGCTTGTGTCGGCAAAGCCCCACATATAGCCTTCTCGTATCAGGGCAAGCCCGTTATAGAAAACGCTTGTGAAGCCGTAATACCCAATGCCGTCATATTCAAAGGGCATGAACACCTCGCCTTCTTTGTCGAGAAGGCCAAATTTGCCGTCCTTCCGCACGACGGCGAGACCTTCGTTGAACTCCCGCACCTCATCATATTCAAAGGGGATAATCACCTCGCCGCTTTTGTCAATAAAACCCCACTTGCCGTCTTTTGCCACAGCGGCAAGCCCCTCGTTGAAAGGCCCTGCCCCGTCATATTGCAATGGAATGACCACCTTGCCGCTTTTGTCAATAAAGCCCCGCTTGCCGTCCTTTTCCACCGCGGCAAGCCCCTCGTTGAAAGCAAAGACCCAATCATATTCCAGCGGCACGGCCACCTTGCCTTTATTGTTGACGAAGCCCCATTTGCCGTTCTTTTGCACCGCAACAAAACCTTCTTTGAAATAGTCAGAGGCATGGTCTGCCCTGTCGTGGAAGGGATATTCGCATTCCAGCGGCACGACCACCTTGCCGTATTTGTTTACGAAACCGGATTTGCCGTCTTTCTGCACCCGGGCCATGCCTTCACTGAATCCCAACACCTCGTCATATACCAGCGGTACGGCCACCTTGCCCTTTGCATTGACAAAGCCCCATTTGCCATTCTTTTGCACCGCGACAAGCCCTTCGTTGAAATAAGATATTCCGTCATACAGCAACGGCACAACCAGCTTGCCTTTATTGTTAACGGCGCCCCATTTGCCATCTTTCATCATATAGGCATATCCGCCGCCAAAATTAATTACAGAATCATACTGCAAGGGCAAAACCGCCTTGCCTTTATTGTTGATAAGGCCCATTTTGCCGTCTTTTTGCACAGTGGCGAGACCGTCGGTGAAATTCCACGCCGCATCATATATCAGCGGGATGACCACCTTGCCGCCGGTGTTGATAAAGCCCCATTTGCCATCCTTTTTCACAGCGGCAAGCCCGTGACTAAAAACATTTATTTCGTCATAATTCAAGGTCATTTCCCAAACCGTGCTAGCCGGGTCGCCGAGATAGTGCAGCGGATCGCCTGTTTTCTTGCATCCCGCCAGCTGAAAAGCGAGAAGCAGCGCCAGCGCAACCACCGCCGACTTTTTGAGGAATTTCTGCATATGTAAACCCCCTCCGTTTTTTCAGAGTGCGCCATGTTCGCATTATACCACGGTCTGCGCGAAAAAGAAAGCGCCGCTGCCAAGCAATCCTTTTCAATGACCGCGGAAATCCGTCTTGCCATCCGCGCCCTCTCTGCGGTATAATTATCTTATCATACGGAAAGGGGCGGGCGCGGTGAAAAGTTTTCTCATAGCCCTGCTGATTTTCATACTTATTATCGGAACGGGGGTCGGAGCGTTCTATGTCCGTGCCGCCGCCCTCTCCCGTCCCGTGGAGTTGAGCGAACCGGTTACGGTGAAAATTGATCCCGGAAGCGGCTGCACCAAGATCGCCAGCGTCCTTTACAACGCGGGGTTGGTGAGGAACGCCGGAGTCTTCAAAAACTATGCCGATGAACGGGGGGTTTCCACCAAGCTGCGCCCCGGCGAATATACGTTTGAAGGCAAGGTCACTTTGGAAGACCTGGTGGCGGCCCTTTTGCGCGGCGGCGAAACGGCCGATAACGAGCGCGTGACCATCCCCGAAGGCCTGACCGTAAAGCAGACCGCAGAGATATTCGCCGCAAAGGGCCTGGTGAACACCGACAAATTCATCGAATATACGCAGATTACCGCCTTCCCCGCCTATGACTATCTGCCGCCGCCTGGCACGCCGGATCGCCTCACCGGCTTCCTCTTTCCCGATACATATGACATTGACCCGCGCTGGACGGAAAGGGAGATCGTCAACATGATGCTGGCCCGCTTCGACAATGTTTTCACCGCCGAATGGCGGGCGCGGGCGCAGCAAACAGGCCGCAGCGTCAAAGAGATCGTCGTCATGGCCTCCATCATTGAGAAGGAAGCCAAAATGGCCGTTGACCGGCCGCTCATTTCCGGCGTGTTTTATAACCGGCTGGAAATCAATATGCTGCTGCAATCCTGCGCCACCGTGCAATATGTGCTGGGCGAGCCCAAACCCAACCTGACACAAAAAGACCTGGACACCCCTTCGCCTTATAACACCTACCTGCACAAAGGCTTGCCGCCCGGCCCCATCGCCTGCCCGGGCAAGGATTCTTTGCGGGCGGCGCTTTATCCAGCCGAGCATGACTATCTTTACTTTTTAGCCAAGCCGGACGGGTATCACGTTTTCAACGAGACCTATGCCGGGCATCTGTCCGACCGGGACAAATACCTGAAGTGATGCCTCTCCGCGCATTTGGGCGCATCTGCGGCAATGCCTGCGTATATCAAATTATAGGCATTCAATCTAAGGGGGAGAGCAAATGGAAATTCTGATAAAAAACGCCCTCATTCTCACCATGATGGAAAAGCCCGGCGGCGGCCTTGAGCCGCCTTTCCGGGGGGATATGGTCATCCGGGAAGATCGCATCGCCTATGCCGGGCCGGAAGCGCCGCCCGGCGCCTTCGATAAGGTGATAAGCGGGGAGAAACGCCTGGTCATGCCGGGGTTGATAAATGCCCACGGTCATGCCGCCATGTCGCTCTTCCGCGGCTATGCCGACGATATGGACCTGATGAGCTGGCTCAAGAAAAAAATCTGGCCCATAGAAGCCAAGCTGCGCCCGCAGGACGTTTATCACGGCGCGTGCTTGGCCATGTTGGAAATGATAAAGTCCGGCACCACGGCTTTCGCCGATATGTATTTTCATATGGAGCGGGTGGCGCAGGCTGCCGTGGAAGCGGGGTTGCGCGCCTCCCTTTGCGAAGGCCTGACCTCCCTGCCGGGCGAGCGCGACAAGCTGCCCCTGGCCGTGGATTTCGCCCTCAACTGGCGCGGGCAGGGCGGCGGGCTCATCACCGCCATGCTGGGGCCGCACGCCCCGTATACCTGCCCCCCGTTATATCTGGAGAAAGTGCTGAAGCAAGCCGCCTTGCATGACCTGCCGCTCCACATCCATCTGGCGGAAACCAAGGAAGAGGTGGCGCAGATTCTGGAGGCTTACGGCCGTCGCCCGGCGCGCCTGATGGCGGAGATAGGGCTTTTTGACGCGCCGCATGTGCTGGCCGCGCACGGCGTTTTCATCGCTGAAGAGGAAATGCCGCTTCTGGCAAGCGGCAAAGTCTCCGTGGCGCATAACCCGCGCAGCAATATGAAGCTGGCCAGCGGCATCGCGCCGGTGAGCGGGTTGCTTCAAGCCGGGGTTAACGTCGCCTTGGGCACGGACAGCGCCTGCAGCAACAACAACCTCGATATGTTCCAGGAGTTGCGCGCGGCGGCCCTGCTGGCCAAGCTGAAGGACAGTGACCCCAAGGCCCTGCCGGCGGCACAGGCGCTCAAGCTGGCCACGGTAAACGGCGCGCAGGCCTTGGCCCTGCCGGACGTGGGAACGCTTTCCCCCGGCATGAAGGCGGATATGATCCTGCTGGATCTCGGCAAGCCGCATTTCGCCCCCGACCCGCAGCGGGACATTATCTCTCACCTGGTTTACGCGGCGAGCGGCGCCGATGTGGAGACGGTCATCGTAAACGGACGCCTGCTTATGGAAAACCGCCGCCTGCCCCACCTCGACGAGGAAAAAATCCTTTACGAGGCCAAAGAAAGCATGGATTTCCTGTGCGGCTGAATACAGGCTCTAAGAGCCTGTTTAGCATCCCGCTCATAGCCCATCTTCCGGCACTTTTTCCGCCATACGGCGTCATCGCTCCTTGGAATAGCTTATGCTATGCCAGCGTCGCTCTTCCTTGTCTGGCGAAAAAATAGCTCGGAATCCGCACTATTCGAAGATACTACATAGGCTCTAATCGAGGGCGCAGGCGGAAAGCCGGCGCCCTCTTTTGCCGTTTGCGTTTAACACGACATGATCTCCTAATAATAGTGCTGTTTCGCGGCAGGAATATTTTTCCGCAAAGAAGAAACTTAACCCATATTCAGTAAAGGAGTGAGCGTATGGACATAAAATTCACACCGCAAAAAGAAGGCTTGAGGGCGGTGATCCGCGGAGACCTGGATATGCTCTCCGCGAACGAGTTGCGCACGCTTCTGGACGCGGAGCTGCAGAATACCGCCAAACGCCATCTCATCCTGGATTTGGCCGGGGTAAGCTTCATTGACACCTCCGGCCTGGGCGTGATCGTGGGGCGGGCACGCAAGCTGGCCCCTTTCGGCGGGAAAGTCAGCGTTTGCGCCAGCAACGAGCGCGTTTACCGCATACTCACGCTTTCGGGCGTAAATAAAATCATGGCGGTGCGGGGGCCTGAAGAGGCCGAGGTAAGCGCCGGGGAGGGATGAAAATGAACGCGGATAACAAAGTTTTCCTAAATTTCAAAAGCCTGCCGCGCAATGTGGCCCTAGCCAGGCTCGTGGTGGCCTCGGTGTTGGCGGAGGATGATATTCTTTTGTCGGAGCTGGATGAAATCAAGGTCGCGGTCAGTGAGGCCGTCTCCAATGCCATCATCCAC
>WRDJ01000070.1 GCA_009783495.1 Clostridiales bacterium
AACGCGTAAGCGGTCGGGCCGCTACGCAACACAGCCAAGCGAAGTAAATGCTGCCGATAGACTAAATGAGTTCACCGAAAGTCTCGTCCATCTCGTCAAAATCAATATACCCGACATTCTCTTTAAGCGCCTTACCGTCCTTGAAGAGGATGAGTGTGGGCACTGCCATGACGTTGAATTTACGCGCCACGGCCATGTTTTCCGCGATATTGATTTGGCCGATCAAGGCCCGGCCCGCGTATTTTTGCTCCGCTTCCTCCATCACCGGGTTCATCATGGTGCAGGGATGGCAGCCGGGCGCCCAGAATTTGACAATGACAGGGCCTTTGGATTCCAGCACCTCGCCGGTGAAATTGTTCTTGTCGAATACTTTTGTCATGTCGGTTCCTCCTGTTTTTTATTTTATTTTGATATATATTTTGCTAAATTATGAATTCTCTATCGCCCGGCGACCGGGTGGCGGATCACGGTTTTGAGTTTTTCGGGGGCGGTCTTGCGCGGGTCGCTCAAATAAATCTCGTGGTGCCTTCTCTTTTCAGAAAGATCGCTCTCATATCCCGCCTCCGTGATGAAGGCCCGCAAAACTCCGATTGTCGCGGGTTCGTCGTCATAGCTGCCGATATGCATGATCTGGGCACACAGCCCTTCGGTGAAAGAAACCCGCCGCGCCGGCGATAAATCAAGCGCGGGCTTCTTTTTGGCCAGTACCTGCTTGGCTTCGGCAAAAACCTCCGGCGTCACGAACTGCGGCTGGCGGATCATGGAAGTCCAGCAAAATTTCTCCTTATCTGTGATGCTTATCCCGTCGAAGGCCTCCTCTTCCAGCCACCACAGGCCCTCAAGCGGCGGCACGACATATTCGAAATAGCCAGCGGGCGGCTTCCCGCCCATCTTGCTCATTTTTATGGCATAGGAAAGACCGTAGAGTATTTCCAGCGCGTTTTTATACTCCGCGCCTCTGTTCGGGTCCCCCCTGCCGTCAATCATGATGAAAAGCATTTCGGGAACGTCAATCAAGCCCGGTTTGGCTTTCGGGAGATAGAGATCCGCATATTCTTTTTTGAAATCAAAAACTCCGGCCATGATGCTCTCACTTTCTCCCGGTATAATTTTCCCGGAATCGCTTTATTTTATCTGCAACAGGGCGCGCAGCGCCGCCGAAGCCAAGAGCAACCCGGCTGCGGCCGGTACGAAAACCATGCTGGCGGTGACACGCTTTCCGTCTTCCTCCGCTTGCGCCGCGGCGCGGGGCGGTTCGCCGCTCCACACCACCGGCACGCCTTCCGTGATGCCCTCGGCGCGCAACTTTTGCCGCACGCTTCTGGCCAGCGGGCAGCCTTGCGTTTGCGAAATGTCGGAGAGAAGCAGGCGTTCGGGGAAAAGCCTGTTCCCCGTACCCATGCTTGAAACGAAAGGGATGCCGCGCCCGCGGCAAAACTTGATTATGGCGATTTTGCCCGGCACGAAATCTATGGCGTCGGCCACGAAATCCATTCCCTCCAGCAGGCCGAAAACCGTCTCCCCGCCGATGAAGGCTTTCACCGCTTCGGCACGGCATTCGGGGTTGATGTCTTTGACGCGCGCGGCCACTACCTCGGCCTTGCTTTGGCCGATGGTGCTGTGTAGGGCTGGGAGCTGGCGGTTGAGGTTGCCGGGAGTGAAAACGTCGTGGTCTATCAGCCTTAGCGCGCCCACGCCGCTGCGCACCAAAGCCTCCGCCGCATAGGAGCCGACGCCGCCCAGGCCGCAAACGGCGATTTTGGCGGCAGCCAGCTTGTCCAGCGCTTCCCGGCCTATCAGCAGTTCGCTGCGGTAAAAAATTCCCTCTCGCATGGGAAAATCCTTCTTTCAAGAGTTTGGATTAATTGAAGCGGGGTCGCGGCATTTCAGGCCAAATGATTTTTTCGTCCTTATCAAATAAAGGACTAACTTCAACACTCTTTAATCTGTCAAATTCAAATATGAATCTACTCCATATTTCCTCGCAAAACACCGCGTCAAAATAGTCGTATTTCTCTTCTGCTATCTCAAAATATCCGTTCAGTTTTAACAAATCTAAAATTTCGTCTTTGACCTTGTTCATAATCTTCTGACCGAACATAAGGGCTTCCGGGTTGAATACCTCAATTGAGTACATTCTAAAATTTTCATCCTCGTCAAATTTGGTTGCAATTAGTGAATCGTTGTAAAAATACACAATCCGTCCACCTTCTTCTTCATCTTCAATTTCAAATTCTGATACTTTATTAGGTTTGCCCATGATAGTGATTACTTCTTTCTGGGACATCCCAAAAACGAGATTTTCAAAGCCAATCCCTATCTTGATTTCCATTGTCTTAGCCCCTTCTAATCTTTATTTTTATCCCGTTCAAGCCCCTCCAGAACCTCCCGCAAATCCCGCGGCAAGGGGCTGGCGAATTCCAGCCAGTCGCCGCTGGCCGGGTGTTTGAAGCCCAAAACGGCGGCGTGCAGAAATTGCCGGGAGAGCGGCAGGGCGCATTTTTTCGGGCCGTAAAGCGGGTCGCCCGCCACGGGATGGCCGAGATAGCTCATATGCACACGAATTTGGTGGGTGCGGCCGGTTTCCAGCTTCAGTTCAACCAAAGTATAAGCGCCGAAGCGCCGCATGACATGATAATGGGTGACGGCGCGGCGGCCGCGCTCCGGCTCTACGGCCATTTTCAGGCGGTTTTTGGATGAGCGCGCCAGCGGCGCGTCCACCGTGCCCCGGCTTTCCCGCAGGCTGCCGCAGAGCAGCGCCTGATAGACCCTTTTGATATTATGCCCCTTCCATTGTTCGGTCAGCCCAAGATGGGCGCGGTCGTTTTTGGCCGCCACCAGCACGCCGGAGGTGTCTTTATCCAGCCGGTGCACGATGCCGGGGCGCAACACGCCGTTGATGCCGGAAAGGTCGCGGCAATGGTGCAGCAGGGCGTTGACCAAGGTATCGTCCTTGTGGCCGGCTGCCGGATGCACCACCATGCCGCTCGGCTTGTCTATCACGATGAGGTCGCGATCTTCATAGAGGATGGGCAAAGCGATTTCCCGCGCCTGCACCTGCGCTTCTTCCGCCGGGGGCAGGGCGATGATGATCTCTTCCCCGCCGGAAAGAAGAAAGCTGCTCTTGACCGGCGTGCCCTCCACCGTCACTTCCCCGGCTTTAATCAAAGCCTGGATGCGCGAACGGGAAAGCCGCGGCAACGCCGCGGCCAGATATTGATCCACCCTTCCGGCGCGCGGCGGAGCGATCAAAAGGCGCGTTTCCCCGTTCATAGGGCGCCTTCCCCTTTATGCGGCCAGAGCACCTGCCAGGCGATGACGGCAATGGAGCAGACGATCAGGCAATCCGCTATGTTAAAGATGGGAAAGGCGGGGAAAAAATGCAGCTTGATGAAATCAATCACGGCGTTTACACGTATGCGGTCAACGAGGTTGCCCAAAGCGCCGGCGGCCAGCACGGAAAAAGCGCAGCGCAGCAGCTTCTGCTCCTTGGGAAGCCTGAAAATGATATAGAAAATGGCCAGGAGGGAGATGGCGGAAAAAATGATCAAAAAGACGGTTTTCCCCTGCAAAATGCTGAAGGAGGCCCCGCTGTTTTTTACATAGAAAAAATCAATCAGCCAGGGGATGACCGTCACGGTTTCCTGATATGGCAGGGTTTTGGCGACGATGAGCTTGCTGGCCTGATCCAAAATCAGGCCGGAAAAGAACAATATCCAGTGCATAAGCAACCCTCTCAGGCGAGATTTTTCAGTTTGTCTGCCACGGACGGGGCTTCGTTTTTGCTTCTTACAGCCACAAAAACCGTGTCGTCCCCGGCCACCGTGCCGATGATTTCCTTCCAGTTCAGTCCGTCAATGGCGGAAGCTACGCCTTGTGCCATGCCGGGATAGGTGCGCACCACCACCAGGTTTTCGCTGATATCCATCTTGGTCACATTGTCGTTGAGCATCTTTTTGGCGCGCTCCAAGCTGCCGCCGGCCATGATGCCCGCAGGAAAGCTGTAACGGAAGGTGTTTTCGTCGAAAGCCACTTTGACCAGGCCCAGTTCCTTGGTATCGCGTGAGACAGTGGCCTGAGTGACGTTGAAATCATGTTTGCGCAATTCGTCGGTCAGCTGTAATTGCGTTTCTATGTTCTTGCTTTCGATGATTTCCCTGATGATTTTATGCCTTTTGCTCTTGATCATGGAAGGTTCCCCTTTCTTGCTTTGAAGTTTTATTGTGGTAAATTTTGTTCCCAGGCCGTCTTTAACTTATTGTGCAGCGTAGCGAAGAATTTCACTTCCCGCAAGCGCACTAAGAGGGCCTTTGTTTGCGCCGCGCCGATGAGAAGGCGGTCGTCCTTTTCCAGGGGATAACGGTATTGTCCGTCGGCGGTCAGGCGGCAGGCCTCGCCCGCGCTGCGGCAAACGATCTCCAGCCCGTTTGCTGAATCCAGAATGATGGAGCGGTTAAAGAGGTTATGCGGGCAGATGGGCGTGACGATCATGATGTTAAGTTGCGGCGTGACGATGGGGCCGCCGGCGGAAAAGGAATAGGCCGTGGAGCCGGTGGGAGTGGATACGATCAGGCCGTCGCCGCGATAGGAATAAACAAGCTCGCCCCCGGCCGAAAGCTGCAGGACAAGGGAACGGGAAAGATCCCCGTTATTAACGACCAGATCGTTGAGCACGCAGACCTTGGCGGTTTCCTCGCCTTTTCTCACGACGCGGCCTTCGATCATGCCGCGCTCTTCGATGAAATATTCACCGGTCAGCAGCTTTTCCAGCGCCCAAAAAACTTGATCCTTCTCGACTTCGGCCAGAAAGCCAAGCTTACCCATGTTGATCGAAAGCATGGGGACATACTGCGGGCTGAGATGGCGGCAGGCGGCCAAAAGCGTGCCGTCGCCCCCCAAAACGAGGGCGGCGTCCGTGCCACGGAAATCCCGGCCTTCGCAATCCTCAAGGGAATAACCCGGCTTGTCCGGCGGCGCGTCGAGAAGAACCGGCTTATCGCGCAAAAAGGAGCGGATGGCGGCGGCGCGGGCGGCGGTTTCCTCGTTTTTGTAATTCAAGATCAGAGAGAGTTTCAGCAAGTTAATACCTCTTTGCCGGATGATGCTTTTATTATACATTATAAAAAAGAAAAAAGCTATATATTTTACGATATTTATAACAAATAAAGAAAATTTATTCATGCGCCCCGGCAAAACCCCAGGCTTCATCAACCAGCGCAGCGATATCCGGCAAAAGGGCTGGCGTGGAGGTTTTTCGCGCCAGGACGAGATATTCGATGTTGCCGTCTGCGCCGGTTACGGGGGAAAAAGTCAGGCCCAAAACGGCCATGCCCTCCCCCAGCAGGAATTGAAAGACCCGCGAGATCACTTCCGCGTGCACCGCTTTGTCGCGCACCACGCCGCCCTTGCCCACCTTATCCCGCCCGGCCTCGAACTGCGGCTTGATGAGGGCGAGCAAATGCCCTTCTTCCCGCAAAAGACGCAAAGGCGCGGGTAAAACTTTGGCGAGCGAGATGAAGGAAACATCGGCGGTGACCATATCCACG
>WRDJ01000071.1 GCA_009783495.1 Clostridiales bacterium
ATGGGCTTGAGGAATATGTCACTGGCGTTGCCGAAGAGGTCTCTTTTTCTGAAACAGCGGCGGAAATGCTGCGGTTATATCCCAAGACAAGCCGGATCTATGTTTTGAACGATTATCATCTCTCCAGAAGCGTTGTCATGCGTGAAAAAATAGAAAAAAGCATCGCTTCCGGCGGCCTGCCTTCCGAGGTTGAGGTCGTTTTCAGCGGCAACAAACCGTTTGCCGATTTGTTGGAAGAAATTCGCGGCTTCGGCTCAGACACGCTGGTTTTGATAGGAAATTATATTTCGGACGGCAAAGCGTCTTATTCGGAAACGGACGTACAGAGGCTGGTCGCGGAGGCCTCCGGCAACCCTGTTTTTTGCCTGACCGCGGCATATGTCGGAAGCGGGGCCTTGGGCGGGCTGGTTTCCGGCACTGAGGCGCAGAACGCCATCGTCTCGGCGATGGTTGCCGATATATTAAAAGGAACGGCGCCCTCGGATATCCCGATCGTTCATGATTCGGCGCAGCTCAATCAATGGCAGTTTGACTATCAAACGGCCAAAAAATTCAATATCAACATGAAAACTCTGCCGGCGGGGCATATCCTCATTAACCGCAACTTGCCTGTCTGGGAGACCAATCCGCTTGAATTCTGGCTGGCGCTGTCGTTGGCGATATTGCTGTTGCTCATCATCGGCGTGCTTATCGTGTTTTCCAGGATGCTGTCGAAAAGACAGGTGGCGGCGGAAGCGGCCTCGGTGGCCAAATCCAATTTTTTGGCCAATATGAGCCACGAGATACGCACGCCCATGAACGCCATCATCGGCATGACCTCCATCGGCATCTCCGCGGCTGCCCCCGAACGCATGAAATATTGCTTCTCAAAAATCGAGGACGCCTCGAAGCACTTGCTCGGCGTCATCAACGACATCCTCGACATGTCCAAGATCGAAGCGGGCAAGTTCGAGCTTTCGCCGGCGGAATTCAATTTTGAAAGCGTGCTGCGGCGGGTGGTGGGCGTGGTCCATTTCCGCGTTGATGAGAAAAAGCAGAAATTTGACGTGCATATTGACAAAACGATTCCCCACAGCCTGACCGGCGACGACCAAAGGCTTTCGCAGGTCATCACCAATCTGCTCAACAACGCCGTAAAATTCACGCCGGAAAACGGCTCCATCAGCCTGGGTGCACGGCTGGCCGGGGAAGAGGACGGCATATGCGCGATTGAGTTCGCCATATCGGATACCGGCATCGGCATCAGCCGCGAGCAGCAGGCCCGCCTCTTCAAATCCTTTCAGCAGGCGGAAAGCGACACCACGCGCAAATTCGGCGGCACGGGCCTGGGGCTGGCCATTTCCAAAAACATCGTGGAAATGATGGGCGGCGCCATCTGGGTCGAATCAGAGTTGGGGAAAGGCTCTTCCTTCAAGTTTACGGTGCGCATGCAGCGGGGGGAAAACAAGAGACAAGGGCTGCTGAATTCCGAGATAAATATCGGCAATGTGCGCATCCTGACGGTGGACGACGACCCGGACGTTCTGGTATATTTCAAAGACATTATGCAGGAATTGGGCATATCCTGCGACGTGGTCGGCAGCGCCGAGGACGCGTTGGAAATCGTGGAGCAAAAAGGCCAGTATAACATCTATTTCGTTGATTGGAAGCTGCCGGGTATGGATGGGGTGGAATTATCGAAGAAATTGAAGGACAAAGCGGCTGCGCCCGGAAAAGCGGTGGTGATCATGATTTCGGCCGCTGAATGGAACGAGATCGAAGACGAGGCCAGAGAAACCGGCGTGGACAAGTTCCTCTCCAAACCCCTTTTCCCCTCCGCGCTGGTGGACATCATCAACGAATGCCTTGGCATGAACCCAAAACAGAAGGAAGACGCGCTCTCTGAAGCTGTCGATATTTTCAAAAACCTCTGCATCTTGTTGGCGGAGGACGTGGAGATCAACCGCGACATCGTGCTGGCGCTGCTTGAGCCGACCGGCCTGCGCATTGACTGCGCGGAAAACGGCCTGGAGGCTGTGCGCATGTTCAGCGAAGCCCCGGAAAAATACGGCATGATCTTCATGGACGTGCAGATGCCGGAAATGGACGGATACGAGGCGACGCGCACCATCCGGGCGCTCGGCCTTCCCAACGCCAAGGATATCCCGATCATCGCCATGACCGCCAATGTTTTCCGCGAGGACGTGGAAAAATGCCTGGCAGCCGGGATGAACGGGCATGTCGGCAAGCCGCTTGATATCGCCGATGTGCTGCGGCAGCTGAAGCAGCATTTGTCGGTGCAATAGGGGAGCGGGGTTATGTAAAAAGCTAAAAAAGCCGTTTTCTCGCGATTTGAAGAGCGGGCAAAAACATTTGGAAAATTCCGCATAATATGTTATAATGAACGAAGAAAATGCTCTGAACACGCAAAAATAAGGAGGGATAATATGCAGGTCGAACCGCTGCTTGCATACCGCAGGCCCAGATATCCGCGCCGCAACGAGGGGGTTCCGCCCCACCTTTTGCTCGCGAAAAACAAAAGCAAGGCCCTCATCGCCGCCATGCTGGTTGTTTCCACCTCCTTGACGGTCGGGTGTATTTCTAGGCTTCAGGGAATAGATGTGCCGGATTATTTATCCGAAGCGGACATCATCCAAATTCTGCAAAATGAGGCCGCGGCGCTGGGCATTTCTTTTGAGAACGGGCAAAACATCGTGACCAGATATTCCGGCCTCGACATAATTCTCGACTTATATAACGAAGAAAAGCAGGTCGGTGTCGCGGTTATCAACGAGAATCAGGCCGCCGCCTTGGATTACAGAAATGAGCTATACGATGGCCGCGGCATAACGGCCAAAGGCAGCCTTGAAGACGAGCAATCCGTGGATTTCTTTTTGACTTCGGAATACATCGAAAAATACAATGCGGAAAATCTGCGTCAGGCCTTCCGCGAGTTCATCGAGTGGCTGCAATCGGAAGGGATAATTTAGCAAGGACACAAAAAACGCAACCATAAATATGTGATTGCGTTTTTTGGGCTATTATGATATTATTTTTAACAAATTTATTGATTACGGGTGATAAAAAATGGGCAAAATTCTCTTCAGCGTGTTGCAAACCATCGGCAACACCCCCCTCATTGACCTGCAAAGGCTGGCCGCCAGGCACGGCCTGCAAGGGCGCATCCTGGCTAAACTGGATTCCATAAACCCCAGCTTCAGCAAGAAAGACCGCATCGCCCTGCACATGATCGAAGAGGCGGAAAAGGCCGGCCGGCTCAAACCGGGCCAGCTGATCGTGGAGGAAACCTCCGGGAACACCGGCAACGGATTGGCTCTCGTCTGCGCGGTCAAGGGCTATCGCTTCGTGGCCGCCATGTCGCGGGGCAATTCCATGGAGCGCGTCAAAATGATGCGCGGTCTGGGCGCCGAGCTCTTGTTGGTG
This sequence comes from Clostridiales bacterium, assembly GCA_009783495.1. GTDB lineage: Bacteria > Bacillota > Dehalobacteriia > UBA4068 > UBA4068 > WRDJ01. Next base: position 3,424 of record WRDJ01000071.1, read on the forward strand.
GATCAAGCGCCGGATTCCAAGCCCGGCCTGGTCTCCGGGGCCGATCTGCAGCTGGTGGAAGAAGCCGCCCGCCGCTATGCCAAGGAAAACGGAGCCTATCTGACCGGCCAGTTCTTCAACGAGGAAAACAACGAGGCCCACGAACTGACCACCGCCAAAGAGATTTGGGAGCAGACGGACGGCACGGTGGCCTATTTCGCCGATTTCGCCGGCACGGGCGGAACCTTCGCCGGAACCAGCAAGGGCCTCAAGCAATATAACCCGCGGATCAAGTGCTTCATAGTCGAGCCCGCGGGCGGCGCGGTTTACGGCGGGGGCGATCTTTCCTCGCCCGGCCACCGCATTCAGGGTGGCGGCTATGCCAAGGTTCTCGACCTGATTGACCGGCAAAACATTGACGGCGCCATCCCCGTCACCGACGAAGAGGCCATTGCTTTCACCAGGGAACTCGCGCAAATCGAGGGGATTTTCGCCGGATTTTCCTCCGGCGCCAATGTCTGCGCCGCCGTCAAACTCTTGCGGGGCCAAGCCAAGGGCAAGGACGTGGCCGTTTTGATCAACGATTCGGGATTGAAATATCTCAGCACCGACTTATTTGTATAAAACTTATCGGCAATAACAACCTTATGCTTGACAATCGCAGCTTTGAGCGTTATTATTGATAATACAAGCAAAAAAATCTTTCAACCCGCGCAAACACTGTCTGACGGAGGTGTCGCCTTGGGAAAACCCACCGAACCCGCAAACTTTTTTATACAAATGCTGGGCGGCTTTGCCATATCCCAGGGCAGCAAGACCCTTTCCCATTCCGTCGGCCGCACCAAGCAGATCTGGACTTTGATAGAATATTTGCTTTTCAACACCAACACCGACGTTTCGCAGGAAAAACTGATCGAAGTGCTCTGGCCCAGGGACGACATCAACAACCCGCAGAATGCTCTGAAAAACCTCGCCTATCGCGCGCGCCTGCTGCTTACCGAGTGTTTCGGCGAAGAATATTCCTTCATCATCTCCAAGGGCAACACCTATTCCTGGAACAGGGAACTGCCGCAAACGCTCGACGTGAAAGAACTTGAAAGCGCCTATGCCTTGGCTTCCGGCAAAAACGAGTTATCCGCGGAGGAAAAAATCGAACAGCATCTCCGGGCTATCGCCCTCTATAAAGGAGATTTTCTGCCCAATTCCGCCGTGGAAGCCTGGGTCATCCCCCTCACCGCATATTTCCGCCAGATTTATATGTCCTGCGTCATAGAGGCGGAGGTTCTTTTGGCCGCGCAGGGGCGCCATAAGGAGATCATCAATATCTGCGCCGACGCCATCGCCCGCGACCCCTTTGAAGAAGTCGTCCACGAAAAAATCATCCGCGCCTATATCGCCGTGGGGGACACGCACAAGGCCCTCGACCACTATAATTATGTGACCAACCTCTTTTACCGCGAACTGGGCGTGAAAATTTCCAACGAGATCCGCGCCCTCTATCACCAAATCATCCAGACCGTCAACGACGTCGAGCTGAATATCAACATCGTTAAAAACGACCTCACGGAAAGCCTGGGCATGAGCGCCCCCTATATCTGCGAATATGAGGTGTTCAAGAACATATACCGCATGGAATGCCGCAACCTTGTCAGAAGCGGCAAATCCATCTATATCATGCTGGCCTCCATCTCCTATGAAAACGGCACCGTGCCCAAACCGCCCGTCCTCACCAGCTGCATGGATAAGCTGCTGAAAAGCATTACATATTCGCTGCGCCGCAGCGACGTGGTGGCGCGCTTTTCGCGCAGTCAGTATATCATTCTTTTGCGTTCCCTCACCTATGAAAACGGGCTGGAGATCATTTCCCGCATCAGCAAGTTTTTCAGCAAAAGCAATAATAACCCCCGCATCAAAATTGACATCACCTCGGAAATGATGGAGCCCGCTTTTGTTTAGTTTTTTCGAAAGACCAATTTCGCATATGTGACCGCGATGTGATTAAGAGGCCATATACTGAAGCCACATAACGGATAACCATGTGCAAATCGAGCATATAATAAAAAATGAAGGGTGTTTTGCGGTGTCCGGATTCTATTTGCGCCAATCCACAATATTCATTCTGGTGGACGCGTATG
>WRDJ01000072.1 GCA_009783495.1 Clostridiales bacterium
AGATCGCCCGCGTTTTGGGCTTAGGTTATCCCGGCGGCCCGGCCCTGGAGCGCGCGGCGCAAAACGGCCTGCCTGTCACCCATCCTTTCCCCCGAGCCTGGCTCACGCCGGATAGCTGCGATTTCAGCTTCAGCGGCTTGAAATCTGCCGTCTTAAACCATCTCAACCGCCTGCGTATGACCGGGCATGTCCTAAGCGAGCAGGAAACCGCTGATCTTGCCGCTTCGGCCCAGGAAGCCATTTGCGACGTCCTCTCCGCCAAAGCCCTGGCCGCCGCCAAAAAGCGCGGGCTTGAAACCGTTGCCGTGGTGGGAGGAGTGGCCGCCAATGTCCGGCTGCGGCAGCTTTTGCGGCAAAGGGCGGGGGATTTGCGTGTCGTCTGGCCCAGCCCGCATTATTGCACGGATAACGCGGCCATGATCGGGGCCGCCGCCTGGACGAAGTGGCAAAAGGGCGAGTTCGCTTCCCTCGGCCTCAATGCCGATCCAAGAGAAAAGCTTTATGCAGAGCTTTGAAAAACAAAATCCTCCTTCCGCACGAAAAAAATTTTACGACATAATGCGACGATTCACCCATAATCCGACAAATTATTGCCAAAATCTTGGCATAAAAGCAAAAACTGAATATAAACGGCGTCAAATTTAGCGGTATAAGGATTAAAAACCTTAAGTGGGTTTGAAGGAGAAACTTCTCTTTTATGGAAAACTATGGTAAAATTAAATACCGATATAGGCAAATTGCGGTCATACGGAAGGGGTGTGTTTTTCTATGAACAGCCATAAACCGATTTCTGCATCAAGTTGGCCAGCGCAAGCGGATCCGTTTCCCGAAAGGTGGGATCTTTCCGCGGAAGTGGCCCACGAGATAAGGAATCCGCTGCAAACGGCAAAAGCCATTATGCAGTTGATGAACGGCAAATATTCCCAAGACAAAACCTTCCTGTATTATTCGCAACTGGTGGTTAAGGAACTCGACGACGCCAATGAGATATTGACCGCTTGTCTGAATCTGGACCGTGACAGGAGCGAGCCCACTCTTTGTTCTTTGGCGGAATTGTGCCACGGTGCGGTGACGCTCATTCAAGGGGTGGCCATTTTGCAAGAAATTAACATGGTGGAAGATTATGTAGACATCCCTCCCTTGCTTCTGGAGCGCAAAAGCCTGCAACAAATTTTGGTCAATCTCTTGAAAAATTCTCTTGACGCCTGTTCTCCCGGAGGGACGATTACGGTTTCCGCCGTCATGGAGGCCGATCTCGTTTTGATCCGGGTGGCGGATGACGGGATAGGGATGGATGAGCAAACGATGGAGAATATCTTCAAGCCGTTTTATACCACCAAAAAGGAGGGCAGCGGCCTGGGTCTCTCCATCTGCCGCCACATGATGGAAAATTTGCGGGGTTCATTGACCGCGGAATCTGTGCTTGGCCAAGGCGCCGTATTCACGCTGGCTTTTCCTGCAGTCAGGCCGAATGAAAAAGAAAAACAGAGGCGATAGGCAAGAGATAAGAGGATAGAGGGAAGAGGTTACTGAATGCCGAAAGCCCTGAAAGGCGGGGATATCCGCTTTTCAGGGCTTTTCTCGTCAAACAAAGAATTTTGCCAAGCGATTATCTGATGCAGGGAGGCCTGCAGGGACGGACGGGGATGGGACGGGCTTCCGCCAGCACCACTTCTCTGGTGATGACCTGCCCGACATAGGCGGTGCAAACCACATTGACGCTGACGGTGATTTCATCGTCTTCGATTTCCGTGACCACGGCGGTGATGGATTGAATGTCGATATCCAGAAGCTCAAACCTGGAGCGGTCGGCATGCTGCAGGGCAAAGGTGCGGATATCGGTGACGAAAGCGTTGTGGAACTCTTCCGGGCAGCACTCGCCTTCGCGCATGAACCTGACGGGCAATTTGAACAAAACGGTGGTGGCCCGGCACTCGCAGTTTTCCACACAGGAAACCTCTTCGCACTTCACTTTGCCGCATAGCTCGCAGGGGATGACGGTGCCGACCCTCAGCCCGTGGCGTTCCCGGCAAACGCGTTCGCTTCCTTCGCGGTTTTCCCGGCGTTCTCTGGCGAAGAAGTCTTCTTCCCCGCGGAAACCGATGAAATCATTGCCCAGCGTCTGAATCGGAATATAATCTTCGCGGTTAAATATCAACGGGCAGTTGAACTCGATGCATTTTTGGCAGCTGTCTACGATGCAGGGCACTAAAGTTCTGATATGTGAACCGACGGGCCCTAAGTTGCGGCCAACCGGCCTGCTGTTGCAGCCACAAGAATTTGTCATTTTAAAAACACCTCTTACCGAAATTTGTCTTTGTTATATTATATGAGCGGGCGGGTTTGCTTGTTCCGCATTTGCGCGGCCTGTCATTTATTTTAAGCCATATGAACCCGGCACAAGCCGCCGTGATTTTTAATAATATATATCAGCGGCTTTTTTTCGCTTTCCCATGAAAAGAGCCGGCGGAGAGGCAATCCGCCGGCAGGCCGCCCGCGACCGGCCGCCTGGGCAAAGAAAAACGCGGCCGGCGTTAATATAACAGTCAGAGAGAGGGGGCCGTTGCACTTCCCTCTCTCTGATTGTTAAAAGAGGCAAGAGGCGTTAGGCATAGGGGAGCCGAACTCCACACGGTTCGACTCCCCTATGCCTAAGGAGCTTTTTCGCTGCGCTCAGAATGAAGGGCGGGATGATCGGCCTGTTTTTACCCGGCTTCAAAGAGTGTGAAGCGAACGGCGAATTGCCGTTTGCCATGATATAACTATACATGAGCGAAATGGGCGCGAACGACGACACCGCTATGCGAAGCTGCTTTTAGTTCCCTGCGTGCGCCTGCATATTCTTCCCGATCACGGAAAGCAGGCCGTCATATTCCGGCGCTATAACCTGCGCGATCTCTTCAAGGAGGGCGGCCATAAGCGGCACGGAGGCGTTGCGAACATTGAAGCGGCGCTCGAAGGCCCGTGCCTGGCTTTGCGCCAAAGCCGTCGGGCTCACCTCTTCTATGGTAAAAATCTCTTTGATACGGCCGAAAGCCCCGCGCGTTTGCGCTTCATCCAAACCGGCATAGAGAGAGAGAAGCCGGGCCGCTTCCGTTTGCGCCGGCTCATCTTCCACAAGCGCCAGGAGTTCCCGGTTGAGCAGGGGCTGACGTTCGATGGTGATCAGTTCCAGGGCCATCTCCACGAAGTTGTGGCTCTTCCACCAGATGAAATCTGTCGGCAGGCAAGTGGCCCGCGCCACCTGCGCCATGAAGGGCCGCCCTTTTTGGAAGCACCAGCCTTTTTCCCCGCCCGGCCAAAATTCGTCTGCGTAATAATCCGCGCCGCCCGGCGTGCTGCCGTGATAGAAAACGCCCCTGGCCAGATCCAGCGCGTGCGGAGCGCGGCTTTCACACCACGAGAAAAAATCGCGGCCCATATAATGGCTTCTTTGCCGTTCCAGGCCGCAAATGTTTCCCAGATCGGGGAAGAGCCCGCCCAGCGCCAAAAAGGGCGTGGGGGGGCGAAGTTGCTTATTCAGATAAAAGTGGATCAAAGGAAACATCTCATGCCCCCGCATTACAAAAAACTTATTTACAAATGCTGCTTTTCTTTAATCCATCAGCGAACGGCTTTACTGCATAATGCAGGCTGCTTTCTGTCGTTTTATGCTTTGCTGTTTTTAAAGGATTTTCCTCTTTCAGAATAACAATAATTCTATCGCACAATTGCGATATCCTTCTTCACATAATCGGGAATGGAATCCAAGCCAACCTCCACGCGATCTGTTCGCACATATTCAATTCCATAGCGCATAATGACATCATCCGGTTCTCTGTCGTCAAAACATCCTTTCACTATGTACCCATGCGGGTCTGTCCTGCTCTTGTACTTGTTTTCTTATGTTATCAAGAGAAATATTGACATTTAAGCGTCAATAATGCATGCTACTCCAATTTGCCGGGTTATTGCAGGTAACGCAACTGGTTTGATGGGTTTTTGCGCAGTCTGATATCAGAGTGTAGCGGTGGCTTTTTTGCTGTTGCACTTTCTCAGACTCCTTCATTATTCAGGACGGGTATATGCTTGCGGTGATGCGTCAGAGAAAGGGCTTGGCGTCTAAGTAGGAGCTTTGCCGGCCAGCTTCATAAAGCGTATCATGCGAGGTTTTTTCAGTCAATGTCCAATCCCACCGACGCAAGTCTCTAACCCTGCCGACATATACAATATCTCTAAACCAATTTCCGTTCGGCAGCGACTCGCACTAAATCAGATAATCTATGCACATGAAGTTTTTCGTAAATATTTTTCATGTTCATTCGCACGGTATTTATTGACAGATTTCGTTTGTCCTTAATGTCCGAAGGCGAAAGCCCATTATATAAATCCCTCAAAATATCGTGTTCACGGGCAGTCAACGCTCCGTTGCCGCCGTTGTTATTTTTATATTCGGAAATAAGCGCCGACTGACTTTTAGCATAAGAAGTTGCTTTATATCTGATTCTTTCCAGCCATGAGCGAGGGATGCCCAAATCTAGCACCGACCCATCTTGCTGTTCTCGCAAAGCTGCCATAACAAGCGTACGCATATCTTTGCCAAGTTCAATGAACGGCATCAAAATTTCATTAGGAGTCGCCGTTTCATATGCCTCCCTAAGTACAGCCCATGCTAAATTTTTACTTTTCATTTGATAATACACGCAAGCTTCCATTGCCAGCATTTCTATACGGCCATATAATATTGATTCTTTTTGTTTCAACTCTCCGATGTAAGAAAGTAACGGCAGATAATTTTTTGTTAGAAAATGGTAACGAGCTTTTATTTGGTTTCCGAAGTTATTCAGAAATATCGGATCGGGACAAAAAGAAAAACTCTCTTTCTGCCAGTTGGGAATCTTATCCGGTTCTCGAAGGATGTAATAATACCAGCCAAGAGCAACGTCATAAGTGTAAAATCGGTTATAATACCCTATTTCATCCAGTTGCGTCTCCATATCTTTAAGAGCTTGCGTAGCCTTTGCCGGATTTTTTTGTAAAATAGCTATACGCATAATATAAAACAACGCGCGGTGCGTAATGTCATGCTGCTTGCTTTTTCGGGCACGTTCCAAGGCTTTATCAATAAACAGTTCCGCCGCCGACATATTATCCTGATAAAACAACAACTCTCCTCGCGCCAAATCGTCCTCCCCAGCCATCCAGTCATGATAGGATTGTTGTATATATGATACCGAGCGCGTCATCGCCTCAATACATTCCTCCATAGCACCCGGTCTGGCCGATCCCACGGGACTGACCCACGGGCCAACGGTATGATTATTTCGGTTCAGGTTAATCGGGGAATTCCCCAAGTAATTATACATCTTGGCAAAATATTGATCAAAATCGTAACGGTCATCCTTTGTGCTTAGTGCTAACCGCGCGAGACCCCAAATATAATAAATTGCACCCATAGTATGCTTTCGGAAAGGATCATTTTCCGGCAGCTTATTAAATCTTTTTTCATAATGCTCCATCAGTTC
>WRDJ01000073.1 GCA_009783495.1 Clostridiales bacterium
ACCGCGTATAAACCGTTTATACAAGCATTTTTTATCCTCCGGCGGAAAAAACTCAACAGAAAGAAAAAAAGCGCCATGAGCGCTTTTTTGCGGGAATTGCAGGCAGCTTGGCCGGCCTTTTTCAGTTGGCCCTTTGCACCTTGCCGGAACGCAGGCAGCGTGTGCAAGCGACAACCCTCCTGGGAGTGCCGTCAACGATGGCGTTCACTTTTTGCAGGTTCGGTTTCCACAGCCTTTTGGTGCGGATGTGGGAATGGCTGACCTTCATCCCGGTGCGCGCTGTTTTGCCGCAGATTTCACAAATCGACATGGTACACCTCCTTTAAGCGAGCGGAAAAAGACCGCTTGGCGTGATAATTATGCTTATTATAAAGACACCTTGGTAGTATAGCAAAAGTCCGGCCGTTTGGCAAGGGTTTTTTATAAATTTTTCCCGGCAAATAAAATGGGCCCCGCCTCTTGGAGCCATTCACCAAAAAACCGGCCCCATAATACAATTTACTATATCAACGAGGAAGGTGGAGTGGGCTTTGAAAACTCAAAAAGAGATCGTTCGCAAGGTTAACACATATAAACAGCAGCTTGCCCTGGCTATGGAAGAAAAAATAAATTTTGACAACAATCTGCGCCCGGATATAGATCTGGTCATTTTCTCCCTGGTGGATAAGCTGGAGGTGCTTTTTTGGATTTTGGATCTGGACCTGCCGGATGGAGACATCCTCGACCGTTTGAGCGTCATCCAACACTAAGCATCCTGCGGTTCTCTTAGGCAAAACCCTTCTCGCGGCCACAAAGGCCGTTTTTTATTGGTGCGAACAGAACAGCGCAATCCGCTCTTCCCCTCGTTCCCCTTCTCCCTTTTTGCCGGAGGGCGGGGTGAAACAGAATACAGGGGCGGGAGGTGAGAGGCAAAAATCACAGTAAGCCCTCTTTCTGCATATCCTCCAACGTCCGGCTGACGGCGTGCTTGACATGCCAGCGGCTGAGCCCGCCCTGCAAAAAAACGTTATACGGCTCGTAAAGCGGGGCGTCGGCGGAAAGCTCTATGGAAGAGCCCTGCACAAAGCCCCCGGCGGCCATGATGACCTCATGTTCATAACCGGGCAGGGGGCCGGGCAGAGGCTTGGCGAAGGAATCCACCGGGGAATAACGCTGGATCCCCTGGCAAAAACGGATCAAGCGTTCGGCGCTGCCCAGACGCGCTGCCTGGATGATGTCACTCCTTTTTTCCTGCGGCGCGGGGCTGACGCGAAAACCGGCCGCGGCCAGCAGGGAAGCGGCATAGACGGCGCCGCAAAGCGCCTCACCCACGATGAGCGGGGCAAGGAAAAGCGCCTGGTAAAATAGGCGGTTATCCATGAGCGAGGCCCCCACCTCACGACCGCCGCCCGGCGTGGTCAGGCGATATGCAGCCCTCTCCACCAGGTCTTTTTTGCCCACGATATAACCACCTGAGGGAGCGATTCCGGCCCCGGCGTTTTTAATCAGCGACCCGGCCATCAGATCCGCGCCCGCCTGCGTGGGCTCACGCTCCTCCACCATTTCGCCGTAGCAGTTATCCACGAACACGGTCACCTTGGGATGACGCGCCTTGACTGCCTTGATGATCTCCTCTATTTGCGCCACGGAGAGGGAATCGCGCCACTTATAACCGCGCGAACGCTGGATCAGAAGCATCTTCGTGTCCCGGTTCACCGCGGAAGCCACGGCAAGCGGGGCGGGGTTGGAAAAATCAACTTCAACTTCGCGATATTTTACGCCCAACTCGCAGAGACTCCCCGGAGTTCTTTTATCCGCGCCGATGATTTTCCTCAAAGTGTCATAGGGTTGTCCCAGCGACAAAAGCTCATCGCCCGGCAGCAGGTTGCCGAAGAGGCAGAGCGTGATGGCGTGGGTGCCGGAGACGATTTGCTGGCGCGCCAGGGCAGCCTCGCCGCTGAAAACCAGGGCGTAAAGCTCGTCCAGCTTGTCGCGGCCCCGGTCGTTATAGCCATAGCCGGTGGAGGGGCTGAAATGCCAAGCCGCCACCCCCGCCTCGCGGAAGCAATCCAGCACCTTGAGCGTATTGCGCTCGACCGTTTCCGCGATCCCGTCGCCGTATTTTTTCATTTCCGCCTCCGCGTGGCGGCAAAGCTCCCGCAAATCAAGCATATACTCCGGCCTTTCTATGCAAAATCATTTTGCCAATTTCTCAAACGCTTCGATAAACGTTGTTAACATGCGCGCGGAGGCCTCGTCGGCGCCGGCCTCCCCGGCGGCGTTTTGCCGGAACAGATTATAGTCAAGCAGGACATAACGCGGGGCATTGTTCTTCAGGATGATGACCGTGCCCTTTTCATCGGCCAGCCGCGCCACTTTGGAAAAATTTTGGTTGGCTTCTGAAATGGAAACGAGGTTTTCAATGTTGATATTCATATGCTCAACTCCTTTCAAGCTTAGTATATCACGTTTTTAGGATATATACAACCTAAGTGCAAATTGTTTCCCGGTCTTTCTTTTCCGTCACTCATTGCCCCCGCCAGCCTGGACGTAAAGCCGCTTGATCTGCGCCTTTCGCTCCTTGACCAGCTTGACCTTGGCCAGCGCCTTTTGCGCGTCGCAAGCGGTGATAAGCTGCAATTCCTCGCTGCCCATCTCCTTGTTGTTCTCCATATCCATCAAGCGCACCGCCTGCATGCGCAAAGAGCCTTCCACGACATTGCGCACCAGGCGGGCGTTACCGTGGGTCTGCGGATATTCCAGCAGGATGCGGCACAACTCCTTCTCCAGGGCTTTCTGCCCCTCCGGCGAAAGGGTATATTGCCTGCGCTTATACATGTGCCCGGCGATCAGCATCAGTTCCGGCAGGGAATAATCCGGAAAGGCGATGTGCAGCGGAAAGCGCGATTCCAGCCCGGGATTGCTTTGCAGGAAATCTTTCATCTCCCCTGTATAACCGGCCAAGATGAGGATGAAGTCGTTCTTATAATCCTCCATGGCTTTGACCAGCACGTCTATGGCCTCGCGACCGAAATCCTTCTCTCCTCCGCGGGAAAGCGAATAGGCCTCGTCAATGAAAAGCACTCCGCCCAAGGCCTTTTTCACCACGTCCTTGGTTTTTTGCGCGGTGTGGCCGATATATTCGCCGACCAGGTCGGCCCTTTCCACCTCCAGCATATGCCCGCGGTTAAGCAGCCCCATTTCCTTATATAAAAGAGCGAGGTGCCTGGCCATGGTGGTCTTGCCGGTGCCGGGATTGCCGATGAAGAGGGAGTGCAGCACGGTCGGTTCCGTGAGCAGGCGCAGGCCGGCGCGGCGCTTTTGGATCTCGGCAAAAGCCTGCACCTCGAAGATCACCGCCTTGACCTCGGCAAGCCCCACCATTTGCTCGATTTCCGCCAGGATTTTCTTCACGCCTTCACCCTGAGTTGCCAGATGGGTCTTGATGCCCGTGAAGGCGGGAACTCGGCGTGTTTCCGGCCGCGCAGCCTCTTTGGCCTTCTTTTCCGCGCCGCCCTCCAGCCGGATCTTGATTTCCACCCCGCCCACCACCTTCGCGCGATATAAGAGCCCGTGCCTCTCCCCAAAGAAAGGAAAATTTGCCGCCTGCGCGGCGGGCAAACACGGGTTCTTAAAATAATATAAAAAATTGCGCGAAAAGTGCAGGTCCGTGAAAATATTTTCTTTAGAGGCTCCATGCGCCGCCAATTATCACCGACAAACGAGGAGCTAAAAGCAGCGAACAGAGCAAGGCGCGTCTCAACTCAGCTATGCGATGCTGACTTTGCGACGAGTCAAGAAATCCCTTTTAACAGATTGACCATCTCTATGGCCGAAACGGCGGCGTCCCAGCCCTTGTTGCCGGATTTAGCCCCGGCCCGCTCGATGGCCTGCTCGATATTGTCCGTGGTGACGACGCCGAAAATGACCGGCTTGCCGCTTTTCAGCCCCACTTGGGCCACTCCCTTGGCCACCTCGGCAGCCACATATTCAAAATGGGGCGTGGCGCCGCGGATGACCGCGCCCAGGCAAATGACGGCGTCATAGCCGGCGGCGGCCAACTTCTGCGCCACCAGAGGGATCTCGAAAGCGCCCGGCGCCAGCGCCGTGTCTATATCATCCTCCGCCACCCCGTGACGCTTGAGCGCGTCCATCGCGCCGTCCAACAGCCTGGAAGTGATGAATTCGTTGAAACGCCCGGCCACGATGCCGATTTTGATGCCCTTGCCCTCCAGATTTCCCTGAAACATTTTGCCCATAATACCCAGTCCTTTCTTTTTTATTTTTCGTCAAGCAGATGCCCCATTTTATCCTTCTTCGTTTGCAGATAAAACTTGTTTTCCCGCGAGGGGGGGATCTGGATGGGCAGCCTTTCCACCACTTCCAGGCCATATCCCGTAACACCCGCGATCTTTCTCGGGTTATTGGTGAGAAGGCGAACCTTACGCACACCCAGGTCGAGCAGAATCTGCGCGCCCGTTCCGTAATCGCGCAGGTCGGGCCCGAAGCCCAGGCGCAGGTTGGCCTCCACCGTATCCATGCCGCGCTCCTGCAGCTGATAAGCCCGCAGCTTGTTGACCAGGCCTATGCCCCGTCCCTCCTGCCGCATATAGACGAAAACGCCCTCACCTGCTTCCTCGATGATGCGCAAGGCATGCGCCAGCTGGTCGCCGCAATCGCAGCGCGCGGAGCCGAAAACGTCACCCGTCAGGCATTCGGAATGTACGCGCACCAAAACCGGCCGCTCGGGTGAGATCTCGCCCTTCACCAGCGCCAGATGCACTTCGGAATCCAGGTCGTTTTCATAGGCGATCACTTTGAAACTCCCGTATTTGCTGGGCAGCCCGGCTTCGGCCACCCGGCGCACCAGCTTCTCGTTCTGACGGCGCCATTCGATGATGGCGGCCACGCTGCAAAGGTTCAGCCCGTGTTTCTCGGCGAAAACGATCAGGTCTTTGACCCTGCTCATGGAACCATCGTCTTTTATGACCTCGCAGATCACCGCCGCGGGCTCCAAACCAGCCAGGCGGGCCAGGTCAAGGGAGGCCTCGGTATGCCCGGCCCTTTTCAGCACGCCCCCTTCGCGGGCGCGCAGCGGAAACATATGCCCCGGCTTGATCAGGTCGGAGGGCTTGGTCTGCGGGTCTATGAGGGCGCGCACGGTGGCGGAACGCTCGAAGGCGGAAATGCCGGTGGTGCTTCGCGGGCCGTCCACGGAAACGGTGAAAGCGGTACAATATTTGTCGCTTTGTTTATCCACCATCGGGCCTAGGCCCAACCGGTCCAGGTGTTCGCCCGTCATGGAAACGCATACCAGCCCTCTGGCCTGCGTTATCATAAAATTGACGGCTTCCGGCGTGGCGTGGCGGGCCGCCACCACCAAATCGCCCTCGCCCTCGCGATCCTCGTCGTCGGTCACGATGAGCAGCTTG
>WRDJ01000074.1 GCA_009783495.1 Clostridiales bacterium
AGACACGTACGTTTGAGGGGCGTATGGGCAACCATGCGGGTTCAAGTCCCGCCCACCGCACCAAAAAAAGAAAAGCCCTGCTATATGTGATAATAGCGGGCTTTTTTCATGCCTGTTTTCGGGCGTTTCAACCGTTTTCTTTATAAAGCCCCTTGCGGTGGGCGGAAAGATAGCCCAGGCAATATTTGTCGCGGCCCAAAAGCGCCTGCCCGGCAAAAAGCGCGCCCATCAGCCGGTCGTCGGTGGGATCGAGGATATAGCCGTCCATGCCGGCTGCTTGGGTCTGCAGCAAAAAGACGCGGTTGAGCAGCTTGCGGTTGGGCAGGCCGAAGGAGATGTTGGAAAGCCCGCAGATGCAGTGCGCCTGGGGAAAACTCTCCCGCATGGCCGTGATGGCCTGCAAAACCGCCGTCCCCGCCTCTTCGGAGGTGGAGACTGGCTGCACCAGCGGGTCGAAATAGACGTCTTGCTGCGGCACCCCGGCGGCGGTCAGGCGCTTGAGCAGCCTTTCCGCGATTAAGAGCCTCTCCCCCGCCGTTTTGGGGATGCCCCCGTCGTCCATGCAAAGGGCGATCACCTTCGCGCCGTATTCCAGAACCAGCGGCAGAACCGCCGTGAAACGCCCTTCTTCCCCGCTGATGGAATTTATCATCGGCTTGGGCTGTTTGACGCGCCGCAACGCGGCGGCCAGCACCGCGGGATCCGGGCTGTCAAGGCAAAGTGGCAGGCCAACCGCCTGTTGCACGGTATCCACCAGCCATTCCATGCGCGCCGTCTCTTCGCCCACAAAGGTGCCGCAATTTATGTCGAGATAGGCCGCGCCCTTTTCCCGCTGCGCCCGGGCTACGGCCATGACGAATTCCGCGTCATAGCCGGCGATGGCCTCTTGCATGGCCTTGCGGCTGCTGTTTATCAATTCTCCCACGATTAGCATTATTCATCAGCCTTTCCGTATAGAAATTTCATCGCGTCGTTCACTGTGTTGTTTATCAGGCTCTTGCAAAGCTCCACCGCCGAAGCGGCATCCTCGGAATAGCCATCCGCGCCAATGGCCCGGGCATATTGCGCGCTGACCGGCGCCCCGCCGATGATCACCTTGATCTTTTCGCGCCAGCCGGCCTCCGTCAAGGCGGCGACCGTCTCTTTCATGGAGGGCATGGTGGTGGTGAGCAGGGCCGACATGGCGATGATGCCCGCGCCCCGGCAAGCCGCCTGCACAAAGGCCTGAGGGGAAACGTCCGTGCCCAGGTCAATCACCTTGAAGCCGCTGCTTTCCAGCATCATGGCCACCAGGTTCTTGCCGATGTCGTGCAGGTCGCCCTTGACCGTGCCGATGGCCACGGTTGACAAAGCATCGGCCTCGGCGGGCGGCAGAAGCGGCTTTAAGCGGGCTAAGCAGCCCTTCACCGTTTCGGCAGACATCACGACTTCCGGGATAAAAAGCTCTCCTTGCTTGAAGAGGCGACCCACCTGCTCCATGGCGGCCAGCAGTCCCTCGTTTATCAAGGTGAGCGGCGGCGCGCTTGCTTCGAGTTGAGCTTCCAGCTCACCCAAGGCGGCGGAAGCGTCGCCTTCCATCACCGCTTGTATCAGTTTTTGCAGTTCCATGTTCTACCTCCGTGAAAGAATAGCGGGAAAACGAGGGGGGACTAACGTTCTTTTTGCTTATTTCGCTTAACGTAAAACGATAAGCCTAATCCTTCAAATTTCTTGGATTGCAGTTTTAAATCTATCATCATTTTCTATTTCCTGGTCCTTTTTTCGAACTGTGCGGCTGTAATGTCGAGTTTTTCAATTTTAATTATTTTACAGCGCTGGTTAAAACGCCCCTCCGCCGAACTTGCCTGCGCCTTCACCTCAATAGTAAACTTTAATGACGAACCGTCAATTCGCATATTTTTGATTTTATATGAGGACGGAGGCTCTATCCATTGCGACGACTCCGCGAAAAAACAAAACAGCAGCATTTCTTTTTCAAAATCAAAATCCGACGGAAAATAGTCAAACGCAATATCCGCACTGCTTTGGTCTTTTATTATGAGCGTTTGATTACGGATAAGTTTTTTGCCGTTATAGTCATAATTCCACCACCCGTCCGCACCATCATCATCGCCCCACCACTCATCTGAATTTTCAGGTTCATTCTCGACGCCAAACGTCGTTCTTAGAAATTCCTCGTTAAAACCCACGAAGAAATCATCCAATATTACGGCGTTATATTTATTTCCTCCGCATCCCGCAAAAAGCACAAGCGCCATGATTAGCATTGCCCCCAGTAATAAAAGTTTTCTTGCCATTTTGCCTGTTACCTCCTTGATGACTTTATTGTTTTGCCGCTTGTTTCTCACAGACGATTATGTTCCGCGAGCGGCGAATTGCCGTTTGCCTTGGAATAATAATTACGTGAGCGACTGAGCGCCGCTATGCGCCGCTTATATTGCCGACGAAGCGTTTTGAGCCGCCTGCCTGGCCAGCTCATCGCAGCGCTCGTTCTCTTCGTGGCCCGCATGGCCCTTGACCCAGTTTGCGCTGACCTTGTGCCTTTGCAGCAATTCCCACAGGCGCCGCCATAAATCCGGGTTTTTCAGTTCGCCGCCCTTGCGCGTCCAGCCGCGGGCCCGCCAAGCTTCCAGCCAGCCCTTGTTCAGCGCGTTGGCGATATATTGAGAATCCGTGAAAAGCGCAACCTCGCAGGGTTCTTTGAGTTTTTCCAGCGCGTTGATCACGCCGAGCAGTTCCATGCGGTTATTGGTGGTTTCTGCTTCGCCGCCGCTGATCTCCTGATAATGCCGGCCATAGCGCAAAATGGCGGCCCATCCGCCGGGGCCGGGGTTGCCGGAACAAGCCCCGTCCGTATAAATTTGCACTTGCTTCAAAGGCGGCAAAGCCGTCTCCCTCCCCAAAAAACCGTTTATTTATAATTAGGCGGCGCGCAAGTTTTCCCCTGCCGCGTTTGCAAAAAAATGCTTTTATTCCGCGGAATTAAGTGCTATGATATAAGAATACAAAGGATTACGGATGAAAGCGCGGTGATTGTGATGGACAATGAGCATGAGGACGAGCAAAAAGCCTTTGACATAGACCCGGAGGGCAGCGAACCCGGCAAGACCGGGCCGGAAGAGCCCCTTGCGCCGAAAGAGCCGGGATTCGGCGAGCTTCCCGAGCAGGCCGAGCAGGCCGAACCGGAATACGAAGAAGAGCCCGAACCGGAAGAACCCCTGACGCAGGAAGAATCGCTTTCGCTGGCTTTGGAAGCGGAAAAAGAATCCGAAGAGGCTGCCGGGGCCGCCATCAACGCCTATCTGGCGGCGCGTAAAGCCATTCTCGCCCTGATGCGGGATAGATCCGGCGGGCAGGACGACGACCCGGACGGAAGCACGGCCCGGTTTATGCGAGCCAAGCTGGAAGCTGCGCGCCAGGCCATGAACGCCGCCGACGCCGCCATAAACGCCCAGAAGGCCGCCGTGGAACTGCTGGAATCCGCATTGAGAATGGCGCGCAAAGAGCATGCCCTGACCGAACTGCGGCAGATGGCGGCCGCCTCTGACCTGAGGAAGCTGCTGGAAGCGCAACCCCTCGCGGAATATGGCGGCGAGGCCGGGGATGCGGGCGCTTTGCCGGAGCCGACGGCCTGGGAGGATGAAAAAACCGCCGCTTGGAGCGCCGCCTGCGCGGGCGCGCGCAAGCATCGGGAGCTGGCCGATCAGGACGAAGAAGAGAGCCGCGCGCGCATGACCGCGGTGCGGGATTATGCCGCCGCAGCCGCCGCCAGACTGCAAGAACTGAAACAGGAGCTTGCTTCCGAAAGGGAAAGCGCCCGGCTTCTCATGGAAGAGGCGGCAGGAAAGAATGTTCCGCTGGCGGATGACCTGCGCTTGTTTTTCGCCGGGGAGGAACCGCCGCCTGCCCCGCCGGAAGAGAAAAAACAACTCGGTTTCTGGAGATCTTTCTGGGGGGGCATCGGGGCGGGCCTCAAGCTCCTTGCGTTTGCCTTAGCCATAGTTATAATCCTGCAAAACTATGTTCTCGAATTCACCCGGGTTGACGGCACTTCCATGACGCCGACGCTCGGAGACAGAGACTGCCTGATCACTCTCAAAATAACCTATCTCTTCGGCGGCAGCCCGCAAAGGGGCGATATCGTGGTGCTGGAAGCCCCCGATAAGCATAACGAGTATTATATCAAGCGCATCATTGGCCTGCCCGGCGAAACGATAGTGATTACGGACGGAAAAGTTTATATCAACGGTGAACTGCTGGACGAGCCCTATCTCAAAGGGATACAAGCCAAGGAGGACGATGATATAAATATAACAATCCTCGAGGGCACTTATTTCGTCATGGGCGACAATCGCGCCAGCAGCCACGACAGCCGCAACGGTTTGGTCGGTCTCATCGGTGAGAGCAAGATCCGGGGCAAATCCGTCTTGCGTTTCTGGCCCTTTGATGTCTTCGGCGGCCTATAGATTCGCTACCAAACCCCCCAGAAAATCGCCGTATAACAGCGGCGGTTTTTTCTTCTCAAAACATGAGCGCCGCCTAAACACTTTGTTTTTTTCCGTTTTTTATGTATAATTAAAATATAATTTTAATCAACTTTTAATGCGCGGCCAATTTGCTTTAAACAATTTTCTGTTATGCTTGAAACATAAAAGAAAAACAAACAGGGAGGGTTCATCATGGCAACACTTGAACAGGCCGACAGGCTGCGCGAAAGGGCCAATGTCAGCTATGACGAAGCGAAAGCCGCGCTGGACGCGACGGGCGGCGACATTCTGGAAGCTCTCATCTATCTGGAGAAAAGGGGCAAGGCGGCGGCGCCCGCCGGCGGCGGATATTATAACAGCGAAAAGCCCGCGCCCGCCGCACCCACACAGGAAAACCACCAGAACCATCAGCAGGCGGATTATCAGCAGCCGCGCCACGACACCGGCGAACGCTTCAGCGACCTGCTGAAAAGGTTTGGCAATTTCTGCGTCAAACTGATCAAAAAGGGCAACGCCAACTCTTTCGAGGTGAGCAGAGACGGCGAATCCGTCTTTTCGTTGCCCGTGACCGTGCTGGTTCTGCTCTTCATCTTCACCTTCTGGATCACGTTGCCGCTCTTGGTCATCGGCCTCTTCTTCGGCTTCCATTATCGCTTCTACGGCCCGGATCTCGGCAAGCAGTCGGTCAACAAGGTGATGGATTCGGCTTCCTCGGCGGCGGATTCCATTAAAAAGAGCGTCAACGAAGAATTCCGCAGCGAAAAATAGAACCTCGTGCTTCGCTCCAAATGTCTCTGTTCTCCCTCTCCCAGACTGCGATAGAACTCGCATATGCTGTCATTCTGAGCGCAATGAAGAAGCCCGCCCGATCACACGCCGGTCACAAAACTCAAATGCCGGTTAAATATTGCGGTTCAT
>WRDJ01000075.1 GCA_009783495.1 Clostridiales bacterium
GAAGTATTGAAAAATATAATAAACAATAAAGCCGAACTTATTGTCAATATCAAAAATACGCTGCTTGAGGTCTTATCCGATACTGACGGCAACGCAGCGGAAATAAGCAGGGTCAAAAACGAAATCCACAGAAATGAAAACCGCACGTCGAAATTAATTGAATTATTTTTAGACGGCGGCATAGACAGGGCGCATTATGATTTGCAGAATGATGGCCTTATGAAACAAATGAACACGCTGCAAAATGAATTGCAAATATATACGAAAGCAAATGAGGAAGGGCCGACCGTAACGGAAAAATCGGAAAACATCAACTCCATTGTTGAAAGCATTTTGGGCTTCACGGAGTTCTCGGAAGAATTAGGCAAGTCCCTGCTTCACAAGGTTATCGTAAAAGACAGGGGGCATCTTACCTTCTACATAAGCGGCGATGACGGATCAAGCGGCGAGGGCAGCGATTTTTTTATCCCTCTACTTAATATGCCGTAGGGATGGCATTGGGAACGGCGATCTCATCCCGGTCGGCCATGGCCACCAGGCGCAGCCCCAGCTTCTCCGCCAGTCCCTGCAGATATGAAGAAGCGATCCCGACCAGAACGGGCGCGCCCTTTGCCAGAGGCGACAAATCTTTTTCTTTGAGCACAGGCTTGAAGCCATAGGCGCTGTATATACCGCCGTCGTTTTTCACTCCCGGCATGGGCAAAACCAAAGCGTCGGCGCCGCAAACGGCCTGCCGCAGCGTTTCGCAGACGGTGACGCCTTCCGGCAACAGTTCCGCGGGCTGGGCAAAGCAGCGAACGGCCAAACCGGCCTGCAAAAGCCCACGCATGAGGATCAATTCCCGCTCATCGCCGCCGGCCACGCCGACGGTGAGTGATTGTATTTGTGAATCCCTGTAGGGACAAAAGCCTTTCTCGTCCTTCCCGTAAATCATAGCCTGAACGCCGCACCTCCGAAATATCCTGTTACAATATATGTGGCGTTTTGCGCGGCGGTGTTTTGTCCACGAGGACAATATGGCAACCGGCTTTAAAGACAACATCACATAAAAACGAGAGTGTTCAAATTTATGACACTCTCGTTTTTATGTGATGTTGTTTTCCATGAATTATTCCCAGCCGTCCTGCTGCATGAAGCGCCCGGTGCGCGGGTCATAGTGCCTGGCGCGCAGGTAGATGGTGCCGGTCTCGTCGTCGTGATATTCGCCGCAGAAGCGGATAGAGTTGAATGAAAGCGCAAATAACTATGCGCGCCGATCAGGCGCTTTCGCCCTTGCTTTTCTTGCCAACCGTCACCAAAATGGGGTTTTCCTTTTTCTCCACCGCCTCTTTGGTGACCACGCACTTGGAAACGTCCAGCCGCGAAGGCACCTCAAACATGACGTCGAGCATCAAGTCTTCCAGGATGGAACGCAGGCCGCGCGCGCCGGTATTGCGCACTATGGCCATCCTCGCGACGGAAACAAGCGCCTCCTGCTGGAATTCCAGGCTCACCCCATCCATTTCCAGCAGCTTTTGATATTGTTTGACCAAGGCGTTTTTCGGCTCGGTCAAAACCCGGATCAAAGCCTGTTCGTCCAGGGCGCTCAGGGTGACGATGATGGGCAGCCGGCCTACGAATTCCGGGATCAGTCCGAATTTCAGCAAATCCTCCGGCAAAATCTTTTGCAGGATTTCAAAAGAGGCCGCCTCCTTCTTGCTGGTGATTTCGGAACCGAAACCCATGATATTGGTGCCGAGGCGGTTCTGAATGATCTTCTCGATGCCGCCGAAAGCGCCGCCGCAGATGAAGAGGATATTGGTGGTGTCAATCTGGATGAATTCCTGATGCGGGTGCTTGCGCCCGCCTTGCGGCGGCACGCTCGCCACCGTGCCTTCGAGGATCTTCAGCAAAGCCTGCTGCACGCCCTCGCCGGAAACGTCCCGGGTGATGGACATATTTTCCGATTTACGGGCGATCTTGTCAATCTCGTCTATATAGATTATGCCCTTTTCCGCGCGCTCCAAATCAAAATCCGCCGCCTGAATAAGCTTGAGCAGGATATTCTCCACATCCTCGCCCACATAGCCGGCCTCGGTCAGCGAAGTGGCGTCGGCCACGGCGAAAGGCACATCCAGCACCTTGGCCAAGGTCTGCGCCAGCAGGGTCTTGCCGCAGCCGGTGGGCCCCAGCATCACGATATTGCTCTTCTGCAGTTCGACATCGCCGGGCTTGGCTTCCATGCTGATGCGCTTATAGTGGTTATATACGGCTACCGCAAGCGACCGCTTGGCCTCGTTCTGCCCTATGATATACTGGTCAAGGGTATCCTTGATCTCCTGCGGTTTGGGGATGACCAATTCCTCGTCGGAGACGATCTCTTCGGCGTCCTCGTCAATGATCTCCGTGCAAAGTTCGATGCACTCGTTGCAGATATAGGCCCCCGGCCCGGCAATCAGCTTCCTCACCTGGTTTTGCGTTTTGCCGCAGAAAGAGCATTTCGGCGTCAGCATGTCGTCGGGCGGGCCGTCTTTACGTTTGTTCATGTAAACCCCCTATTTTTAGCATATCGCTAAAATCGGCGGCGCATGGCTGTGTTGCATCTGCGGCTCAGCCGCTCACGTATTAACTATACGCTCGGCTCCCTTGCCTTGACGCGCCTTGCTCTGCTTGCCAACTTTAGCTCCCGGATAGTTTTGTTTAAGGCGGACCATCAGTTCCTATTTCTTCACGCCGCCTTGATCCCATTTTTCCATCACCTTGTCAACCAGGCCGTATTCTTTGGCCTCCTGCGCGCTCATGAAATAATCGCGCTCGGTGTCGGCCACGATCTTCTCCAGCGGCTGCCCGGTGCGCTTGGCCAGGATGCGGTTCAGTTCGTTTTTCATGCGCATGATACGTTTGGCGTGGATCTCGATGTCGGTGGCCTGCCCATGGGTGCCGCCGGAAGGCTGGTGGATCATGATCTCGCTGTTGGGCAGAGCAAGGCGTTTGCCCGGCGCGCCGGCGGCCAGAAGAAACGCGCCCATGCTGGCGGCCATGCCGACGCAAATGGTGGTTACGTCGCTGCGGATATATTGCATGGTATCATATATGGCCATGCCGGAGGTGATAGAACCGCCGGGGCTGTTGATATACAAATTAATGCCTTTATCCGGATCATCGGCCTCCAGGAAAAGCAGCTGCGCGATGACCAGGTTGGCCACGTGGTCGTCAATCACGCTGCCCAGAAAGATGATCCTGTCTTTCAAAAGCCGGGAGTATATGTCGTAAGACCTCTCTCCGCGGTTGGTTTGCTCGATCACCATAGGGATCAATACGCTCATGATAAACTTCCTCCTAATTTTAATTAAGGCTTAGGTATTGTCATTTATACCCATAAGGCGGTTCGGCTATACCCGCCTTTTCGCATATACGATCACTGGTCGCCCTTCTTGGCTTCTTTTTTGGGTTTCTTGGCTTCTTTCTTGGCTTTTACCTCTTCCACAATTTCCTTGACCTCTTCGATGACTTCTTCCAGCGCTTCTTTGACTTTCGCTTTTCGCTTGCTTGCTTTTTTGGCTTCCCCGGCCTCTCCCGCCGCCTCTTTTGCTTCTTCTATAACTTCTTCTTTTACCTCTTCTATTTCTTCTGTTTTTTCTTCCGCTGCCGCGGCGGGCGTGGCTTCATATTCATTGGTTACAATGGCGGTGCCGAAAATGACGCCGGCCGCTTTAGAGAGCAGGATCCTATATTCGACCCCGCCATATTCACCGTTTTCCTCCAGCGTCTTTTTATATTCATCCACCTGCTGATAATTGCTGTCGGCCAAAGCTTTGATCTCTTCCTCGATTTCCTCTTCCGTGGCTTTCAGCCCTTCTGCCCTGGCGATCGCTTCCAGCATTAAATCGCATTTGATATCCCTCTCAGCGACCACCCTGAACTGCTTGCGCAAGCTGAGATAGTCGCTGCCGATATAACGAAGATAATCCTGAAGCTCCATCCCCTGCTCTTCCAATTTGTTGTTGAGCTCCGTATATTGCTGCTCAATCCTCGGCTCGGCCATAAAGAAAGGAATATCCACCTCGCAATTGGCCATCGCCTGAGCCATAAGGTCAAAGCGCGTCTGTTCGTCGGCGGCATCAAGGCTTTTGGCTCGCAGCTTGGCACGCACTTCTTCGCGCCATTCTTCAACCGTCTCCGCCGTTTCGCTGATGTCCTGAACAAATTCGCTGTCCAGCGCCGGGAGGTCGCGGAATTTTAAGTTGTTGATTTTGACTTTGAAGGTCACTTCGCGCCCGGCCAGCTTCTTTTCCCCATAGGTTTCGGGGAAAGTAACAAAGACATCCCTCTCTTCCCCGGATTTTGCGCCGAGGAGTTGCTCCTCAAAGCCGGGAATAAAGGCGCCGGAACCCAACTCCAAAACATATCCGTCAAAACTTCCGCCGTCAAAGGCTTTGCCGTCCAGGAAGCCGGCAAAATCTATATTGGCGATATGCCCGTTCTCCGCAGCCGTACCCTCGGGATACTCGACCAATCTGGCCACCCGCGTGCGGGCTTCCAGCATGGCGGCGGTGATGTCCTCCTCGGTATATTCTTTCACCTTTCTCACCGCGGTCAGGCCCTTATATTGGCCGAGAACCGCCTGCGGCTTGATGGGGATCTTGGCGGTCAAAAGAATCGGTTTGCCTTTTTCCAGCTTGCCCAGCTCAATTTTGGGCGGGGAGATGGGATACAGCTCGTTTTTTTCTATGATTTCCTTATAATAATCAGGCAAAAGCTCATCGACCACCTCGGCCAGGAGGTTTTCAATGCCGATAAAGTTTTCCACGATTTGCTGCGGGACCTTGCCCTTGCGGAAGCCGGGGATCGCCCCCTTCAGGCTATGCTTTTTGCATACCTGCTTGAGAGGCAGTTCCGTCTCTTCCGCCGCGATCTCCACTTCAAGGATCATCTCGTTTTTTTCACCGGGGCTCAGCTTAGAATTCATCAATTTTTCCTCCTCAAAAATTATGCCTTTAATTTAAATTAAAGTAACCAAAAAATATTGATTCTACAAGGAACGTCGTTTTCCTGCCGCGCAAAAAACCATAAAAAGGTGATTCGTCATTATTCTTCTCTTTTTCCCGCCAAAAATCCTTTTTGCATAAAAAAACCGTTGCATTTTCCGTGATTCGTATGATATATTTATATAGTTAGCTTAAAAATTTGAATGAACTTGCGCTTTTTGAATCCGCTACATAGGGAGGAATGTTGCATGGAACTTGCGGAATTGATTAAGGATCTGGCTTTGATGCTGCTCGTGGCCGGCGTCATCACGGTGATCTTCAAAAAGCTGCGCCAGCCCCTGGTTTTGGGCTATATCGTGGCGGGATTTTTGATCGGGCCTCATCTGGGAGAGGCGCTGGGGCTCGCCTGGCTGCCCAGCGTGACGGACGA
>WRDJ01000076.1 GCA_009783495.1 Clostridiales bacterium
GATCGTTACGGGGTCGAGTTCGACGGCCCAGCTCAATTCCATGAGTTTGTCCGGGTCGGTTCCGTTGACGAAAACAATGAGTTCCTCCATGCTTTGGGCGACAACCCGCGGATAGTTATTCGGAATTGACGCGCTTCCCTGGTTATCAGAACAGCCGAAAGCCAAAAAAGCCAGAACGAGCAGAAACGCGGATAACAAAGCCTTTTTCACTTCGTCAAACCTCCTTTTTGAATATTGAAAAATGCAAACAGGTTATACGGGATTATCCTGTTTGCATTTTGTTAAAGCTATGCGTGCGAGCCTATTGTATCTTTTCGATCGTATAATTTTCGGGGCCGCCGGCCGAGAAATAATAATAGGCGAGTATATCTTTATATGTATAACCTTCGGCGGCCATGCCCCTGGCCCCCAACTGACTCATCCCGATGCCGTGCCCGGTGCCGGTGCCGGTGATGAGGATGCTGTCCCCGATCAGCCCGGCATTATTCAGTTCGTAAAGGCCATCGGCCCCGTTCACCCAGAAGGTCGAAGCGCCGCCGTTGATGATTTGCGGCATGCGGTTCACGCCCATCGCCACCAGGCCGTTCAGATTGTCAACCGGCTCCATGAAGGGCTCGCCGTCTTTGATGGTGAGGATGGTGAGGCCCACATTTTTGGTGATGTCAAAAAGCGTGCTGGAAAGATTGTTGCCTTGGGGATCGCGCAGAAGGACGCGGATATTGTCGCGATAGGCGGTCACCGTGGCTTTGTCTCCGATTATCTCGATCTTGAATACGCGGCCGGAATCGGTGGGTAAGCCGTTGTCATCCACGCGATAAAGCTTGATGTCCATCAGCCTGCCGATGTCGGTGTTGCCATAACTGTTGGCCCGCTCCGCAATATATTGCGGCGTATAGGCGCGTTGCCAGATCGTCATATTATCCCAGGGGGAAGGCACCCCTTTTAAGGGCGGATTCGTCGTACCGCCCCAGACGTTGACGGGGTTTTCCGTATGCCCGCCGGCATTGGAATGATAATATGTTCTGACCGCTGATTTGACGCCGGTCTGCGGATTTGTGTAAAAGACCACTTCCCCCGCCGTGGCCCGCACCGCCTCGAGGATGGGGGCGATCGCGGCTTTCAATTCCTCGGAATATCCGCTGTAAACCTGAGACAGGGTGGTGGCCGTCACGTCGTAGATCTGGCCGGGCCTGATGCTGGCATAGGCATAGGAACGGCAGGCCACAGCCTGGGCCTTGTTTGCCTCCGGATGCGAGTAGTAACCAATTTCCCTGCCGACCACCCCGTAAAGATAATATTCCATATCCAGGGTGTTGATGCCCAGGAGCGCAGCCCCCTCCCTGACTATGGTGAAAGCCTCGCGGTATTGCAGGGCGCGCAAGCCGAAAACGGCGTTCTCTCCCTGCGGCTTGAGAGTGACCGGGCCGGGAGTGGAGCCGACCCGGTCGCCGTTCACGCTGACGATGAGCGAGTTTTCCTGCAAGAGCACGTTCACAACGTCCCCCGCCTTTAGATCGGTGAAGGAAAGCCCGTCGGCCTCGTTTATAAGCCGGTATTGCCCCTGCATGATAGTGACGGTCATGTCCGTGGCGCTGCTTTCCAACAGAACCCTCACATCGGCCGCCTTTGCGCCGGTGGGGAAAAACAGCATCGTCGCAGTAACTAAGAAAGCTATGCAGGCAATTCTGAGTTTAGACATTATGGGCCTCCTCATTAATATTGGTCGGAAAATATTATATTCGCCGGTCTTTGCTGAAAATCCTCTATTATTCTCTTTTTCCGTTTGGCGGGTTCAAATACCCAATTTACGACGCTTATGTTGCCGGGGTTTTCATATAACGCTCCTTTTCGCTATATACGCAGCCGCAATATTTCTGCCGGTAAAGTCCCTCCTGCCCGGCTTCTTTTTGGCTTCGCCGGAAAAAGGGCCGGAAATCGCGGTAAACAAAGGGCACGCCGAAAGCCCGCCCGACCCTCTCCCCGGCCTCTTTAATCAGCTCGTGCTTTTGATACGGGCTGATAAGCAAGGTGGTGGAAAAACCGGCCAGGCCTTTTGCGGCGGCCAGGGCGGCGGCGGCCGAAAGCCTGCTTTCATAGCAAAAAGCGCAGCGTTCCTGCGGGTTCTGCGCCACGGCCTTAAGCCATTCCTTCGCTGGATAATCCTCGGAGAGGATGTGGGAATATCCTTTCCTGCGCATCAGGTCAAGCCAGCTATCCCTGCGCCTGAGATATTCGGCGGCAGGGTGAATATTGGGGTTGTGAAAATATGCGGTGAGGCCGTACCCTTCCGTGAGCAGGCTTTGCGCGCTCAAAACGGAACAGGGGCCGCAGCAGCAATGCAAAAGTATTTCGCTCATGCCTTGTCGCCTCCGCCGAATAGGCTTTCCTGCTGCGTTTGCAGGACGGGCGGCGGCAAAATCCCGAAATAGCGGTACGCCTCTTGTGTGGCCGTCCTGCCTCGGGGGGTGCGGTTGATGAAACCGAGCTGCAAAAGATACGGCTCGCAAACGTCCTCGATGGTGTCGGCGGATTCGGAAATGGTGGCGGCGATCGTTTCCAAGCCCACTGGCCCGCCGGAAAATTTCTGCAAAATGGCCAGCATCACCTTGCGGTCAACCTTATCAAGGCCGAAGGGATCAACTTCCAGCAGCTCCAGGCCAGTTTTAGCGATTTTCTCCGTGATGACGCCGCCGCCCTCCACCTGCGCGAAATCACGCAGGCGGCGCAAAAGGCGGTTGGCGATGCGCGGCGTGCCGCGGGAACGGCGGCCGATCTCCGCCGCCCCCTTTTCGTCTATGGCCACGGGCAAAAGGCGCGAGGCGCGGTTGATGATGGTGACGAGCTCGGCCTCGTTATAATATTCCAGGCGGCAGATCACCCCGAAGCGGTCGCGCAGCGGCGAGGAAAGCATACCCGCGCGCGTGGTGGCTCCGATCAGCGTAAAAGGCGGCAAATCCAGGCGCAAGGTGCGGGCGCTGGGGCCTTTGCCGATCACAATGTCGAGGCAGAAATCCTCCATCGCCGGATAAAGGATTTCTTCCACGGCGCGGTTTAAGCGGTGGATCTCGTCTATGAAAAGCACGTCTTTGGGTTCCAGGCTGGTGATGATAGCGGCCAGGTCCCCCGGCCGCTCAATGGCCGGGCCGGAGGTGACGCGGATATGCACGTTCATCTCATTGGCGATGATATTGGCCAAGGTCGTTTTGCCCAGGCCGGGCGGCCCGTAAAGCAGAACGTGGTCCAGCGCCTCCCCCCTGCTTTTGGCAGCCTTGATGAAAATTTCGATATTGTTCTTGATTTTCTCCTGCCCGGTATATTCCGCGAAAATCATGGGGCGGATGCCCGGTTCGCCCTCCGCGTCTTCACGGCGCAGGCGGGATGTGACCAGTCTTTCCTCTTCCATATCATTCTCCTCTCGTCGGCAGGATAAACTTAGCATTACTGCTTGCTTCTCCTGCCTCCTCGTTAGTTTTGAACCGCTTATTATGCTTCCGTTTTAGAAGCAACTATTTTTGTTCTCACACACAAAGGCAGGTTACTAAGGGCGGCGAGCCCTTGGCCGTTTTAAGGGGGATTGGGGGGTCCCGGGGGGATGAAGGGGGAAAATCGGAATCCCCCTTATCCTCCCGGACCGCCGGAGGCAAACCCGTTTTCTTTCAGTTATAGGAAATGGGGAAAAATCCTCATGCGTGCTTAGCGTCTCATTCGCCGAGGCTGACGGCCTCCGCAATTCCCCCGCTCAACGGCAATGCCTTTTACGCTTTGCGGCGCCGCAGGGTTTTCAGCCAATAACCGAGACACATAAACGATGAGGGCAGTAAAGCGGAAACCAAAGCTCTCCATTCATTGTTTATTCCACCGTAATCTGTTTAGCATGAAATAAGGAGTATCCCATTTAATCAAAAAAGAATTAGTGGACTTGGACAGTATAAGTATAGCGACGCATACGATGCTCACCGACAGAATAACATGGAGCGGTTTATTATACCTGTTATTGTTTGATATGTATCCCAAAACGGCATATAAAAAACTGACTATAAGAGATGCCAGGATTAAGATAATAATTGCGGGGATCAGAGACAGCCTATGTGCCAAGGCAAGTGCAAAAACATAAGCAACGACCACGAATCCCAGCAAACACAATCCTAAATGCCCGCCCCAAACCGTCAGGATCAGTTTTTTCATCGCAACGCACCTCCCCTATTTCGCGGCCAGGCGCAGAGCTTCCCTTATCAATGCCGAATCGGAGGCGCCCGGCCCGCACTTTTCGGCGGCGGATATGGCCAAGGCACGGGCTTCAGAACCGCCGTAACCCAGCTGCGCCAAGACGGCCAGCAGGTCGTTGTTGATCAGCGAAACGGGCGAGGCGGCGGCGGTTTCGCCCTCCTGCGGCTTGCCGAACTTGTCTTTCAGCTCCAAAAGCAGCCTTTGCGCGGTCTTTTTGCCGATGCCGGGAACCGCGCAGAAACGCTCGGCGTCTCCCTGTCGCACGGCGGCGGCAACGGCGGCGGCGGGCATGGCGTTGATGACGGAAAGGGCAGTCTTGGCTCCGATTCCGGAAACGGAAAACAGCAGCTTAAAGACCTCAAGCTGTTCTCTCTCCAAAAAGCCGAAAAGGGTCCAGGCGTCCTCGCGTACCTGTAAGTAGGTATAAAGCATCACGCTCTCTCCCAGGCGCGGCAGCGGCCTCATCATCGCTAAAGGCGTCTGCACGGTCAGGCCGAAGCCCCCCGCCTCGATGATGAGCGCGTCATCCTCCACGGCGAAAACTTTTCCGTTGACAAAAGCCAGCATTATCGGCTCTCCCCTCTCAAACTGCGATTTTGGCAAAAATGGGCGTGACAGATGGCGATGGCCAGGGCGTCGGCGGCGTCGTCCGGCTTGGGAGCGCTTTCAAGCTGCAAAAAGCGCGCCACCATATATTGGATCTGTTTTTTGTCGGCGTGGCCATAGCCCACCACGGCCTGCTTCACCTGCAAGGGCGTATATTCGCCGAGCAGCAACTTCTTCTGCTCGCAGGCCAGCAAAACGACTCCCCTGGCTTGTGCCACCGTGAGGGCTGTTTTGATGTTCTGGCTGAAAAAAAGCTGCTCCACCGCCGCTTCATCGGGCCGCCACTTTTCTATGAGCGCCTGCACCGCATAGTGGATTTTTTCCAGGCGCAGGGGCAAGGGAAAGCCGGCCGCGGTGTTAATGCAACCGTAATCAAGCAGCTTTTTGCTGTTCCCGATCACCTCGATCAGGCCGTATCCCGTGTCGGCGGTGCCGGGATCTATTCCTAAGATGATCAAAAGCCTTCGCCTCCGTTCGACGCGGTTCAGTTAGGAAAATATTTTTCATATATTCAACGCTGAAAAATATATTTCCTGCAAAAGAGGCTTGACA
>WRDJ01000077.1 GCA_009783495.1 Clostridiales bacterium
ATTTCATCCTGACCGGGAGCGCACTCGTGATGCCAGGCCTCCACCTCGAAGCCCATATCCTCTAAAGTCAGCACCATGTCGCGGCGGGCGTTTTCCCCCAGATCAACCGGGGGCAGGGAGAAATAGCCGGCGTCGTCATGGGTCTGCAAGGTGGGTTTACCGGAGCCGTCGGTGTGGAAGAGGAAGAACTCCGCTTCCGGGCCGACGTTCATGGCATAGCCCATCTCGGCGGCCTCCAGCAGCGCCTTGCGCAGGATATAGCGGGGGTCGCCCGCGAAAGGCTGCCCGTTGGTGTCATAAATGTCGCAGATGAGGCGGCCGATGGCCGCATCCTCGCTCCAAGGCAGGATCAGCCAGGTCGAGCAATCCGGCCGCAGATACATATCGCTTTCCTCGATGCGCACAAAGCCGTCTATGGAGGAACCGTCGAACATCAACTCGTTATCCAGGGCTTTTTCCAGCTGGCTCACGGAAATGGCCACGTTTTTCATGATGCCGAAAATGTCGGAAAACTGCAGGCGCACCAAACGCACCTTGTTTTCCTTGGCCGAGCGCAGAATATCCTCTTTGCTAAACATAATCATCACACTCCGTTTTTATTCGTCCCGCAATTTTAAGTTTACCTTTTTTATCCGGCAAAAGCAAGGGGGTTTACTGAAAAGCGGCATAAAAAAGCGGCCACCCGGGAGGGAACCCCGAACCGCCGCTTTTTATTTTCGATTCAGTTATACGTCGCATATGCCGCCGGCACAAACCAGCAGCCAACATTGACGAGCAGACGCAATCCCGGCAAAAAAACTGTTTAGCCCCTGATATTATAAAAAACTTCCCGGCCGCCGAACCCGGCCGCGTTCCCCAATTCCTCTTCAATGCGCAGAAGCTGGTTATATTTGGCCACGCGGTCGGTGCGGGAGGGCGCGCCGGTCTTGATCTGCCCGGCGTTGACCGCCACAGCCAAATCGGCAATGGTGGTGTCCTCCGTTTCGCCGGAGCGATGCGAAATGACCGCCGTGAAGCCGGCCCGCTTGGCCATTTCGATCACGTCGAGCGTTTCCGTGAGGGTGCCGATTTGGTTCAGCTTGATGAGGATGGAGTTGGAGGCGTTAAGTTCGATGCCGCGGGCCAGGCGCGCGCTGTTGGTGACATAAAGATCGTCGCCCACCAACTGGAGCTTTTTGCCCAAAGCGGCGGTCAGAGCCTGCCAGCCCTGCCAATCGTCCTCGGCCAGGGCGTCCTCCAGCGAAACGATGGGATAGGCGGCGGCCAGCGCGGAATAATATTCGATCATCTGCGCGGAGGTCTTGATGATGCCCTCGCCCTCCAGATGATAGAGCCCGTCCTTATAGAACTCAGTAGCGGCGGCGTCCATGGCGATGGCCACGTCTGAGCCCGCTTTATAACCGGCCGCTTCGATGGCCTTGATGATACACTCCAGCGCCTCTTCGTTGGATTTGAGGTTGGGCGCGAAGCCGCCCTCGTCCCCCACCGAGGTGTTATAGCCGCGCTCTTTCAGCACGCCGCGCAGGCGGTGAAAAACCTCCGCGCCCATGCGCAGCGTCCCGGCGAAGCTGGCGGCGGAAAGCGGCATGACCATGAACTCCTGTATGTCCACATTATTGTCGGCGTGCTTGCCGCCGTTTAAGATGTTCATCATCGGCACGGGCAGTTCCTTGGCGTTGACGCCCCCCATATAGCGGTAAAAGGGCTGCCCTATGCAGTCGGCGGCGGCGCGGGCGCAGGCCAGGGAAACGCCCAAAATGGCGTTCGCGCCCAGTTTGGACTTATTATCCGTGCCGTCCAGCTCCAAGAGCAGCGCGTCAATGGCCGGTTGCTCGAAAGCGTCCTGCCCGATTAGGGCGGGGGCGATTATCTTGAAGATGTTCTGTACGGCCTTGCCGACCCCCTTGCCCAGATAACGGTTTTTGTCGTTATCGCGCAGCTCCACGGCTTCATGCGCGCCCGTGGAGACCCCGGAAGGCACGGCGGCGCGGCCGCGCGCCCCGCAATCCAGGAGCACCTCCGCTTCCAAAGTGGGGTTGCCGCGGGAATCCAAAATCTCCCTGGCGCTGATACTGATAATCTGACTCATTTTCCTGCCTCCGTTCCGCCGCTTAAGCGGCACTATGATTTTTCAAGAAAAATCCAAGGACAACTGGTCATATTGCTGCAACCCCTTGACGATCAAAGTATGGCCGGTCATTTCCGCCGGCTGCTTAAGGTTGAGCAGGTGCAAAACGGTGGGCGCGATATCCTGCAAATCGCCGTCCTCGCGCAAAAGGGAGCCCTTATAGGCGTCGTTGAGCAAAATGAAGGGCACCCGCCCGGTGGTATGTTTGGTGACGGGCTTGCCGTTTTCATCGCGCATACGCTCGACATTGCCGTGATCCGCCGTGATCAAGAGCTGGCCGCCCGCCTGACGCAGCGCCTCTTCTATCTGCCCCAGGCAGGCATCCACGGCCTCCAGGGCCTGCGCCGTGGCCTCAAGGTTGCCGGTATGCCCCAGCATGTCCGGGTTGGCGAAATTGAGAATGATCACGTCATAAATGCCGCTCTCGATGCGGTCTATGACGGTTCTGGTGAGCAGGGAGGCGCTCATCTCCGGCTTCAGGTCATAGGTGGTGACGTTGGGCGAGGGGATCATCACCCGGTCTTCACCAGCCTCCATGCGTTCCACCCCGCCGTTGAAAAAGAAGGTGACGTGAGCGTATTTCTCCGTTTCCGCGATGCGCAGCTGGCGCTTGCCGTTTTGCGAGAGCACCTTGCCCAAAGTATTGGCCGGCGGGGCCGGGGGAAAGGCCACTCGCGCCTTCAGGGAATCGTCATAGCTGGTCATGCCGGTGAAGTGCAGGCCGGGCAGCACCCTGGCGCGCTCGAAAAAGGCGAAATCGGCGTCACAGAAAGCATGGCTCAGCTGCCGCGCCCGGTCGGAACGATAGTTGAAAAAGATGACGCTGTCATGGTTTTCTATGCGGCCGGGCCAAAGTTCGCCGCCGCCGCTGTTGATCAAACAAGGCTTAATGAATTCGTCGTTCATGCCCGCCGCATAGGAGGCGCGCACCGCTTCTTCGGCGCCGGCATAGCAGGGCACGTCGCCCGTCACCAGGGCATTATAGGCCTTGGCCGTCCTGTCCCAGCGTTTGTCCCGGTCCATGCCGTAAAAACGGCCGCCCACGCTGGCAATCTCCCCCAAGCCGAGGGAAGCGATAGCCTCTTCCAGCTGCGCGATATATTCGAGCGCCGAGCGCGGCGGCGTATCCCGCCCGTCGGTGAAGCAATGAATAAAAACCTTTTCCAGCTCATGCAGCTTGGCCAGACGCAGCAGGGCGAAAAGGTGACTGATGTGGCTGTGAATGCCGCCGTCGGAGAGCAGGCCGAAAAGGTGCAGCTTGCCGTTTCTTTGTTTGGCTTTGTTGAGGGCGAGGACAAATTCCGGGTTGCGGAAAAAGATGCCGTCGTCAATGGCGCGGCTGATGCGCGTCATGTCCTGATAGACGACGCGTCCGGCCCCGATATTCATATGCCCGACCTCGCTGTCACCCATCTGCCCTTCGGGCAGGCCCACCATGTTCCCGGAGCAGCCCAGCGTGGTGCGGGGATATTCCTGCCAGGCGCGGTCGAAGTTGGGCGTGCGCGCCAAGGCGAGCGCGTCCCCCGGCAAGCCGGTTTTCAGGCCCCAGCCATCCAGAATCATTAAGAGCAGCGGCTTACCTGCTTTGGCCATGTTTTCCTCCGAATCAAACAAAGTGGGTGTTCAGGAAGCGAAAATAAAACATTTCAACTTCCCGCCCTCGAAGCCCTTTCCCGGGTAGGGGGAACTTATTTCTTCATCCGGGGTTGCCGCCACAGGCGGCAACCCCGGATGAACGGGAGCATTTGGAACCGGAAAAAGCGATTGTTGGCATAAGGCGGTTTGGCGGCGTCCCCGAAATAAACAAGGAGCTATAAGCAGCAAGCAGCCCACGAAGCCGCAGACGCGGCGCTGGGATGCGAAGCTGATTTTAGCGGCATTGGCGGTAATTGACGATGCGGGCAAAACTTTGCGCCTGCAAACTTGCTCCCCCTACCAAAACGCCGTCAATATCCGGGCAGCCCATGATCTCGCCGATATTTTGCGGGGTGACGCTGCCGCCGTAGAGGACGCGCGTCTCTGCCGCCAGCAAGGGCCAAAGCCCGGCCAGCTCCTGGCGGATGAAAGAGCAGGCTTCCTGCGCGTCGCTGCCGGAAGCCGTGACGCCGGTGCCGATGGCCCAGACCGGCTCATAGGCCACGACAATCTGCGGCCCGGCCGGCAAACCGGTCAAGGCGGCCTTGGCCTGCGCGGCCAGAACCGTCAGGGTCTCGCCCTTTTGTCTTTGCTCCAGGGTCTCGCCCAGGCAAACGACGGGGCCCAGCCCGGCTTGCAGGGCGGCGCGGGCCTTGGCTGCCACCGTTCCGTCTGTTTCGTGAAAATGCCGCCGCCGTTCCGAATGCCCGCACAGGCAATATGAGACGCCGATGTCGGCGGCCTGCCGCGCCGAAATTTCGCCGGTATAAGGGCCTTCTTCCAACCAATGGATGTTCTGCAAGCCGATTTTCACTCCGGGGCCACAAACACGCAGGGCTTCCGCGGCCAAAATGGCGGGCGGAAAGATCACCGTCTCGCTCTCCGTTTGCGCGAGCAGCTCCCGCAGTTCGGCGAAAAAGCGCCGGGTTTCCCCGACATTTTTATACATCTTCCAGTTGGCGGCGAAAAAATTTTTCCTCAAGGCAAGACCTCCCCGGTTTGTGTTTTGGGAAAACGGCAGGTTAGTCAATCGCTAACGCGGAGGTAAGAGAGGCAAGCAACCTGGGCCGCAGACGCAACACCAGGATGCGCTGCCTACGCCGGGGTTCCCGAAAGACTCTTTTTGTCTTTTGGGGTGGCTTGCCTCCGCTTTATAAATCTATTTATCCAATAGCGCCGCTATTCCCGGCAATATTTTACCCCCCAAAAACTCCAAAGATGCGCCCCCGCCAGTGGAAATGTGGTCAATTTGTTCTTCCAGCCCGCTTCGGGTGACCGCGGCCACCGAATCTCCGCCGCCGATCAAGGTGAAGCCGCGGCTTTTGGCCATGGCCCTCATGATTTTTAAGGTGCCTTTGGCGAAGCTTTCCATCTCGAAAACGCCCAGCGGCCCGTTCCAGAAAACCGTGGCGGCCCCGTCAATGACTTCTTCCCAGGCGGCGGCGGTTTTGGGGCCGATATCCAAGGCGCGCCAACCGGCCGGCAGATTGCCGAGGGAGGCGATCACGGTGTCG
>WRDJ01000078.1 GCA_009783495.1 Clostridiales bacterium
GTTCCTGCATGAGCAAGCCGGCCAGAAAACCGATACCCACGTTCCAGAAGAGCGAAAACCCGGCTGTGACGAACAGAATACAATAATCGCTTTTCGCCGGGCCCACGTCGCGGGCCGACATGGCCAGCTCCAGCCCGGCGAAAAAGAGGATGACCCCCAGCACGCAGGAAGGGATGACGCCGAAAAGCAGCAAGACCGAATCGCTGAAACACAGACCGAGGATGAGCAGCAGCCCGCCCAATATGACCAAGGAGCCGCCGGTATGCGCGCCGAAACGAACGTGGCCCGCCATCCCCCCCGCGCCGTGACAAACGGGTACGCCGCCGAATATGGGCGAAACGAGATTCATCAATCCTTGAAAAACGGAGATTTTCTTCTCCGTCACCGGGCGATCGTGGAAGAGGCGGTTGTTTTCCGCCGTGACCGCAATCACCGCATTGCCCAAGGTCAGGGGTATTTGCGGAATGGCTAATATGGCGATTCCGGCCAGCAGTTCTTTCCCTGTTAAAGCGCCCAAAGAGAATTGCGGCAAGCGGAATTCAGGCCGCACAGCGGCCAGTTCCGTCAGGAAACCGGGAGTTTTTATCAGCGCGATGGCTATGCCGAAGACCAGCAAGGCGAACATGGCCGGGATGCGCTTGTTGGCCAGCAACGCAAAGGTCAGGGCCAAGGCGATAACGGCAAGAAGGAAATCTGTGCGCATCAAAGATGTGCCTTCTATGACAAAAGATAGGCCAAGTCCTAGCACGATGCCACGGATTACCGGCTTGCTGACTATTTTCGAAACAAATTTGAGGGCTCCGGAAAGGCCGAGAACCAGCCAGAAAAGGCCGGTAAAAAGCCCCGCTCCCCAGATCATGCCCGGGGTGGCGGCTTGAGTAATTGCCGCGCCTCCGATGGCCTTCATGGGCTGGACGGGCACAGGCGTTTTGTAATAGAGACCCGAAACGATTAGGAGCAGGCCGAAGGTGAAGAGTATGCCCAAAGGGTCGATCCCCAGGATGGCGATATAACCGATGATGAAGGGAATCAAAGTTCCCAGGTCGCCGAAAGCGCCCGCCCATTCCGAACGGTCATAACGGTTGCCCGAAGTTTTCCGCGCCTCCTCTTTGACTTCCGCTTGCGACTCCACTCGGACAACCTCCCTTCATCAAAACAACATCCGCATAATCCCCTGATATGTGTAAACACTAACAAAAACATCATTAAAAGGGGGCGGAGCAATGAAACTGAGCGCAAGGAACCAAATCCCCGGCAATATCACGGAAATCAAAGAGGGCAGCGTCAACGGCATCGTGGTGCTTGACATCGGAGGAGGACACAAGATTTCCTCTACCATTTCTATGGACGCAATAAAAGAACTGCGGTTAAAACCCGGCATGAAGGCTTATGCCGTGATCAAAGCCACTTCGGTCGTCATCGGGGTTGACTGAACGATAACTTAACAGGCAAGTTCTGAAAGAGAGGCTATGCGGTCTCTCTTTTGCTTTGCGGCAAAACAGCGCTTCAGGCGAATTTCCAACCAGCGCTTTCGATTTTTCGGTACATGGAATACCAGCTCTCGCGTTCCGCCAGTTCTTCCGCCGTCCCGGATTCCACGATGCGGCCATGCGAGAGCAAATGTACGCGTTCCGCGTCCACGATGCCGCTGATGCGGTGGCTGATGGAAAAAATCGTGCGTCCCTGTCCGGCGGCGCGGATGGCGGCAAAAACCCGCTGCTCCGTCTGCGAATCCATGCCGCTGGTCGGTTCGTCGAGCAGCAAAATTTTTGGGTTGGCGGCAATCGCCCGGGCCAGCGACAAAAGCTGCTCCTCGCCGCCGGAAAGCCCGGCTTCGCCTTCGCCCAGTTTCGTATCATAGCCCCGCGGCAGGCGCGTCACCGCCTCGTGCAGGCCGACCGCCTTCACGGCGGCTTCCACCTGCGCCTGAGTGATCGAAGGATCGTTCAGCGTAATGTTCTCGCTCACCGTGCCGTCAAAAACCTGCGGATCCTGCGGAACCACGCCGAGCAAACGCCGCCTTTGCGAGGGCGGCAGCGTATAAGGGTTGACGCCGCAAAGGCGCACCGTACCGGCGGCTGGGGCATAGAGGCCCGCCACAATGTTCATCAGGGTCGTTTTGCCCGCCCCGCTGCGCCCGATGAAAACGGCCTTTTCCCCCGGCTCGAGGCGCACCGTGACGTCATCCAGGACTTTGGCGTTCTCATAGGCGAAGGAAACGCCCTCGATTTCTATGCCCCGGCTTTCGTTTATGGCTTGCTCCGCGTAGCGCCGCTCCTCCACCGGCTCCTCCATGAACTCGCGCACCCGCGCAATGCCCGCCATCGCCTCCTGGATGGTCTGAAATTCGGTGGCCAACGCCTCGATCGGCGCGAAGAGCCTGCTCACCAGGTCGCAAACGGCGGCCAGCGCGCCGATGCTCAAACCGAGCGAAAGAATCGTCCCGTTTTGCGCCCCGAACCACAGCGAAAGCGCGATCAACAGCGCCTTAAAGACCTGCATGACGCAGGGGAACCAGGAATCATAACGGGAAATGCCGTTGACCGCCGCCAAGTGCCGGTTAAGCGGCGCACGGAAGCGCCGTTCCCCGTCTTTTTCCAGGCCATAGGCCTTCACGGTTTTAACTCCGCGCAGCCATTCTTGAATGAAGGTGTAAATATCGGAAACACAGGCGCGCACCTTCTTCTCGAATTGGAAGAGGTTCTTGCGGAAATAGTTGGCTAAGAGGAAAATCAGCGGCGCGGCCACAAGCCACAGCCAGACGAGCTGCGGCGCAATCACCCAGAGCGAAACAATCAGTCCGCCGATCTTGAAAAGGTCGGTGATCACGCCGATCACCCCGGCGGAAAAAAGCGTATTGATGGCGTCCACGTCGGTGGTGAGGCGGCTCATGGCGTCGCCCACCGGCGTTTTGACGAAATATCTCATGGAAAGCTCGGAAAGCCGCTTCGACATGAGAAGACGCAGCCGGTTCAGGATTTTCTGCCCCAGCGCCGTGGTAATGATGACCTTCAAAAATTCGCTGACATTGCCCGCCGCCATCACCAGAAGATACCAAACAGCGAGCAGCCAGACCCCGCTCATCAGGCCTTGCGCGAAGTTTTCGTCGATGATTTTGCGCAGGATGAAAGCGGGCAGGATGTGCAGGAACATGGAAACGACGATGAAAACGGCAAGAAGCGCCGTGAGCAGCCATTCGCGCCGCAAAACCTCGCCAACCGGCCTGCCGATGAAGTTGGTTTTCTTCATGTCCTTTCACCCCCGCTTGAATAAAAGTAAATGATGGTTCCGCCCCCATGCGTGTTCTCGCGATGGAAGCCCCGCCCGCGCCGCCCTTTTTGATTTGACCCCATTCTCTCCCCAGAGAGGGGGAACGAGGTTTTATGGTGGGGTTGCCGCCTGCGGCGGCAACCCCACCATAAGGGGGGATCTGGAGGTTTCTTTACCTCGCAAAAATTTCTGCGCCAGATAAATGTCGCGGTAAACCCCGTCTTGCGCCAGCAGTTCCTCGTGCGTCCCCTGCTGCGCCACGCGCCCCCGCTCCATCACCAGCACCTTGTCGGTCATTTCAAAAGCGGCAAGGCGGTGCGAAAAAAGCAAGACCGTGCGCCCACCCAGCTTTTTGCGCATATTTTCCATGATGCGCCGCTCCATATGAACATCCACGGCGGAAAACGGGTCGTCGAGCAGCAGAATTTCCGCGTTGCCGAACCAGGCGCGGGCCAGGGCGACGCGCTGGCGCTGCCCGCCGGAAAGGCGCAGCCCGCGCTCCATCAGCCGGGTCCGCGTTCCCTGCTCGAAGCCCGCCGCGTCCTCGGTCATGGCTGCTAATTCAAGGGCCTCATCCAAATCGCCTTCCCTGCCCAGGGCCACGTTGAAATCCACATCGTCGGAAAAGATGAAATGTTCCGCGTCCATATAGGCGATTTTTTGCCTTTCCGCACCCTTTAAGCTGTAAAGGTGCCGCCCACCCACAAGAACTTCGCCATCATAGGGGAAAAGCCCGGAAAGGGCCGCCGCCAGCGCGCTTTTCCCGGAGCCCACCGGCCCGGTCACGCCGACGATCTCGCCTTTCCCGGCGCAAAAAGAAACGTCTTGCAGGCACGGCTCATCGCCGAAGGGATAGGTGAAGGAAAGCGAACGCACCTGCAAAGCCGCAGCGTTGGGTGTGGCGGGAAGGGGCGCGGTTGCTTCCGCTTCGTAACCGCCGACTGCCAGTTTCTCGCATATGCGTTCCCAGGATGCCTTGGCCCCGTGCCAGGTGTTCATCACCTCGGCGGCCTTGTGGGTGCGCGCCGCCATGGCCATGAACATGGTCAGATAGGCCGTGAAGACGCCGATGCTCCAGAGGCCGCCCACCACGTTGGCGCCGCCCATGCCCACCACCAAAACGACGCCGCTGCAGGCCGTCAATATGTATAAGGGCAGCATGCCGTTTTGCAGGGCCGCCGCCGCCACGTTCAGTTTGAGTTGTTTGTCAAGCAGGCGGGAAAATTTGTTCCTGTCTGTCTCCTCCAGCCCGAAAAGGCGCAAAAGGGCCACCCCGGAAACATTGTGCTGCAAATGCACGTTGATGCGCGAGGCCGCTTTCCTGGCCTTTTTGGCAAGATGATAGAGCCTGTGGCGCAAAAGCTCCGCGAGGAGCAGGGCTATCGGGATGGGGATGGCCGCCAGCAGCGTGATTTTCGGGCTGTAGAACAAACACGCCGCGAAATAGGCCAGCATCAGCACCGCCGTATCCCACATTTCCGTGACCGTTTTCTGCACCGAACGGCCCACCTGATCCACGTCGCCGATCATGCGGCTCATCATGTCGCCGACCTTTTCCTTGGAGAGGCCCGTCATGGGCGTTTGCAGGAGCGAGGCCAGCAGCCCGGCGCGCATATCGCCTTTCATCAAGTTGAGCAGCTGCCGCATATAGAAGCGCTTGAAATAGCGCGCCAGCTGGAAAAGCACGGTGAAACCGAGGAAGGCGAAAAGGTTGGCATAGAAGAGCGAAAGCTGCGCTTCGCCCTGATAGACCAGATTGGCCGCATCAATTGTGCGGCCCAGAAAGATCGCGCCGAAAACGATGACCGTATTATATATGAGGCCGCCCAGCGCCTGCACCCAGAACTGCCGCGGATATTTGAAGACATATGCCGTCAGCTTCAGCTTCTGCCGCGGCGGCGCGAAAACCCGCCCTTCTTCCTCTTCTTCCATGCGAACGCCCTCCTTTCGCGTTTTGGGTTTGCTTCTAACCAATAAACTCCGCCGAGGCAATGA
>WRDJ01000079.1 GCA_009783495.1 Clostridiales bacterium
ACCTTTTGGAAGGCAGCATCCTGCGCGCCGGGCTGGCCAAGGATATCCGCCTTTTCGACGGCTATCCCGGCGGATATGCGGCCTGGCTTCTGCGCCTGCACCGCTGGACGCGCGGGGATTGGCAGCTTTTGCCCTGGCTTTTCCGCCGGGTGAGGAACAGGAAGGGCGCAAAAACCCGCAATCCCATAAATGCCCTTTCCAAGTGGAAGATCGCGGATAACCTGCGGCGTTCGCTTTTATATCCCGCTTATTGGCTGGCGGTCTTGATCGCGCTTTTCCTGCCCGGGGCGGGCTGGCTTTGGATTGGCTTGACTCTTCTCGCGGCTTTTTTACCGGCCCTTTTATCTTTGCCGGGGATATGCGCGCAAAAGGCGCGCTGGCGGCGTTTCGCCTCCGGCCCGGGGCGCGCGGCGGAGTTTTTGCAAAACGCAGCGCTGTGGGCCGTCCTGCCACACTTGGCTTTTTCCTTGCTCGACGCCGTGGCGCGCACGCTGTGGCGGCTGGCCTTCTCCAAAAAAGACCTGCTGCAATGGGTTCCCGCCGCGGAACAGGAAAGGGGCCTGAAAAACGACTTCCCGGCCTTTTTGCGCCGCCTGGGCCCGGCCCTTGCTTTGAGCTTCGCCGTCTGCATACTCGCCGCCTGGCTGGTCAACCCGTGGCCGGTTTTGCCGCTTGCGCTGCTCTTCGCCTTGGGGCCGTGGCCGGTCTGGCGCATGGGGCAGGCGCGGCAGGAAAGCCCGGGGCTGGATCAGCAGGCCAAGGACGAGTTGAAGGGGATCGCCAAGAAGGTTTGGGAGTTTTACCGCGATTTCGCCGGGGCGCAGGAGCATTTCCTGCCGCCGGACAATGTGCAGATCGAGCCGCCCAACGGGGTGGCGCGCCGCACCTCGCCCACTAATATCGGCTTTTTGCTGGCGGCCTTGGTGATCGCGCGGGAATTCGGGTTCATCGAAAGCGGGGAATTGCGGCAAAGAGCGGAACGGGTGCTGGATTCCATTGAAAGGCTGGAAAAATGGCGCGGGCATTTATATAACTGGTATAACACCGCGAGCGGGCGGGTGATGCGCCCGCGCTTCGTTTCCACGGTGGATAGCGGCAACCTGGCCGTCTGCTTGCTTTTGCTGGCGGAGGGGCTGAAAAAACACGGCGGGGGAGAGGCGGCTTTCCTCACCCTGGCGGAAAAGGCCGAAAACATGGCGCTGGCGATGGATTTCGGCGTTTTATATGACAAGAAGCGGCGGCTCTTTTCCGTGGGCTGGCAAGGCGAGACGGAACGCCTGGCCAACAGCTATTATGACCTTTTGGCTTCCGAGGCGCGCCTGGCTGTCTATTTCGCGGTGGCGCGCGGGCAAGTTCCGCAGGAGGAATGGTTCCGCCTTTCGCGCCCGCTCACCTCGTTCAAGCGGTATGTGGGGCTTTTGTCCTGGTCGGGCACCATGTTTGAATATCTGATGCCGCAGCTTTTCCTGCCGGCGGCGCGGGGCGGCCTTTTGGACGAATCCGTGCGCTTCGCCATTTTCGTGCAGATGGCGCAGGGGGAGCGCGACGGCCTGCCCTGGGGCGTCTCCGAATCCGGTTTCCATCATTATGATTTGCAGCTCAATTATCAATATAAAGCCTTCGGGTCGCCGCTGCTCGCCTTGGAGCGGCAGCGGTTGAAGGAGAAGGTGGTGGCGCCTTATGCCAGCTTCCTCGCCTTGCCCGTCGCGCCGCAAGCTGCCTGGAAAAATATTCAAAGGCTCAAAGAAGAGGGGGCTGTGGGTGAATATGGCTTTTATGAGGCGGTGGATTATACGCCGGGGCGCGAGGGCGTGGTCAAGAGCTTCATGGCGCATCACCAGGGCATGATCTTAGCCGGGATCGCCAACCTGCTCACCCCCGGTTTGCCGGCTCTGCTGCAAAACAACGCGCTGATCCGCGCCGGGGCCGCGCTTTTGCAGGAACGCATGGCGAGCGACACGGTGGTGATCAAAAAAGAGCAGGGTGTGAAAGAGGAAAAGCCGCGCCCCTCCACCCCGGCGGAAAGGCCGGTGATGAGTTACGGCAGCTCCAAGGCGAACGGGCGGGCCGCCCATGTGCTTTCCGGCGGCGATTATCACATCTTTTTGACCAATGACGGCGAAGGAAGCAGCGCCAAGGGCGGGCTGGTGCTCAACCGCTGGCGGCCTTACGGCGGCAAGCGCGGTTTTTTCATCTCCGTGGCTTCCGTGGATGGGCGCGAGCTCTTTTCCCCCACCGCCTGCCCCTCCGGCTGGCAGGCTGATTCATATGAAGCGCAGTTCGCTTTGGACCGGGCCGTTTTTAACGCGGCTTTCGGCGAGAATCACACCCAACTGACCGTGGCCGTCCTGCCGG
This sequence comes from Clostridiales bacterium, assembly GCA_009783495.1. Classification (GTDB taxonomy): domain Bacteria; phylum Bacillota; class Dehalobacteriia; order UBA4068; family UBA4068; genus WRDJ01. Next base: position 2,356 of record WRDJ01000079.1, read on the forward strand.
ATGAAGCCGGGGAGCTGCGGCGTCTGGTGATTTCCAATGCCGGGAAAACGGACAAGATTCTGGAGGTGACGGCCTGGCTGGAGCCGACCTTGAGCGCGCCCGGCGTGGACGAGTTGCATATGGCCTTCAGCAATCTTTTCATCGAGACTTCCTTTTATGCCGCGGCCAACTGCCTGATCTGCCGCAGGCGTTCGCGCAAGCAGGAGGATGGGGAGCCCTGGCTGGCCTTCGGCATGGCCGTTGCGGAAAAGGACGCGGCGGGCGCTTTGGAAGTGGAAACCAGCCGCCAGAATTTTTACGGGCGCGGCGGCAGCGCGGAGGCCCCGGCGGCCCTGTGCGAGGCGCGGGCTTTTTCCGGCGCGCTTGGGGCGGTGCTTGACCCGGTGCTGGCCTTGCGCAGGCGCATCATCGTCCCGGCGGGCGGCAGGGCGGCTTGCGACTTCTTCCTGCTCACGGCGGCGGGCGAGGCGGAACTCACCGCGCTGGCGGATAAATACGGCAAACCCGAGATGATGCCCAAGGCGTTGGAAATGGCCCTGATCCGCAGCAAGGTGGAAATGGGCTGGCTGCAGATGAGCAAAGAGGAAATCCTGGAAGCCTGGGAGCTGGGGCGGCATTTGTTCTTTGAACGGCGGCCAAGCCCGCAGGCGGCGCGCAACACCCTTGGGCAGGCCGCTTTGTGGGGCGAGGGCATTTCCGGCGACCGGCCGCTGGTGCTGGCGCATATCCGTTGCGAGGAAGAAAGCAGGCTTTTTGCACGTTTGCTGCGTATCAATGATTATTGGCGGGCCAAGGGCCGCCCTTTCGAGCTTCTGGCCGTCTGCTATGAAGAACCGGGCTATTATCAGCCGCTTTTGCGCCTGCTGCGCCAGCAGGTGGCTTCCGCCCCGGCGGAAAAGAGCGGGGTCTTTCTGCGTCAGGCCCATTCCCTGCCGGAAGCACTACTCAACCTCTTTTCCGTGATCGCGGCGGCGGAATTTTCCGGGGCGGCGGGCAGCCTTTCCAAACAGCTGGCCCTGTTGCGCGAGAATGCCCGCGAAGAACCGATGCCGCTTTTGCCCTGCGTCTGCGCGGCAGGGGAAAGCGGGGAAACGCCAATGCAAGGGGAGTTTTTCAACGATTACGGCTCTTTCAGCGAGGACGGGCGGGAATACCGCATTTATCTGCGGGAGGGGCGGCATACGCCCGCGCCCTGGACGAATTTGCTGACCAACGGGCGCTTCGGGACCTTGGTGAGCGAAAGCGGGCTGGGCTATTCCTGGCATAAGAACAGCCGGGAAAACAAGATAAGCCCCTGGTATAACGACCCGTTGGAGCCGGAGGCGGGCGAGGCCTTCTTTCTTGCGGATGCGCAAAGCGGCGCTGTTTTGGGGCCCATGCCCTTGCCCGCTCGCGGTGGCGGCGAATATGAGATCCGTCACGGCTGGGGATACAGCGTGTGGCGGCGCCTGTGCGGCGGCGTGGAGCAGGAGCTGAGCGTGCATGTGGATAGCCGCGAAGCCGTCAAGATCTGCCGCCTGAAAGTGAAAAACCGCGGCGGTCAAAAACGGCTGCTGCGCGTGAATTATGCCTTCACGCCGGTTCTGGCGGTCTTGCCGGGCTGCCCCGGCCTCTCGGCGCGGGCCGAGCGGGGCCTGTTGCTTTTCGGCAACGGCTATAACACCGCCTATCAAAATCAGGCAGTCTTTCTGGCTTCTTCGCTGAAGGCCGATGTTCTGGACGCGCAAAAGGCGCTCTATGCGGCGGAATTGGCGCTGGAAGCGGGGGAAAGCCGGGAAATCGTTTTTTGCTTGGGGGCGGCGGAAAGCGAGGAAGAAGCCTTCGCGCTGGCGCAAAGATTCTGCTTGGCGGAAGAAGCGAAAAAATCGTTCGAAGAGACGAAAGAGTGGTGGCTCAAGCGAGTGAGCGGCCTGCAATTACAAAGCCATGAGCGCGCCTTGGATATGCTTTTCAACGGCTGGCTCAATTATCAGACCATCGCTTATCGGCTTTTGGGGCGCGCCGGCTTTTATCAATGCGGCGGGGCCTTCGGCTTCCGCGACCAATTGCAGGACGTTCTCTGCCTTTTGCCCACCTTGCCGGAATTGGCGCGTGAGCAGATCCTTTTGCACGCGGGGCGGCAGTTCCCGGAAGGCGACGTGCTGCATTGGTGGCATGAGGAGGAAAAGGTGCGGGGCGTGCGCACGCGCATCACCGACGACCTGCTCTGGCTGCCTTATGTCACGGCGGAATATCTGCTGGTGAGCGGGGATGAGAGCATTTTGGATGAAAAGGCCTGCTTCGTGGAAGGGCCACCGCTGGCGCAAGGCGAACACGAGCATTACGGCGCATTGGGGATAAGCGGGGAGGCCACGCTTTACGAGCATTGCTGTTTGGCCATTGAGCGGGCCTTGCAATTCGGGCCGCGCGGGCTGCCCTTGATGGGTGGCGGCGACTGGAACGACGGCATGAACCTGGTGGGCGTGCGTGGGCAGGGGGAAAGCGTTTGGCTGGGCTGGTTCATCCCGGCGATTTTGCGCAAATTCCTGCCTTATATGCGGCGGCGCGGCGATGAAGAGCGGGCGCGGCGCTGGGAAGAACTGGGGAAGGCGATTATTGAGGCCGTCGAGCGCGAGGGCTGGGACGGCGCCTGGTACCGGCGGGCTTATAGTGACGAGGGCGTGGCCTTGGGCAGCGCCGCGGCCGAGGAATGCCGCATAGATTCTCTCTCGCAGACCTGGGCCGTATTCTGCGGCGAAGGGGATGGGGAGCGGGCGCGCCTGGCCATGGAGCAGGCCAAAAAGCATCTTTGGCGGCGCGAGGAAGGGGTGTTCCTGCTTTTGGCTCCGCCCTTTGACAAATGGGAGATTGACCCCGGCTATATCCGCGGCTATGTGCCGGGCGTG
>WRDJ01000080.1 GCA_009783495.1 Clostridiales bacterium
TGCAACACGGTGACCGTCTCCGGAATATTGCAATCCGGGAAAAGTATGATGTCGAGCATGACGATTACGCCGGAAAGTTCGGATTTTATCAGGGTTTTCACGTCTTTGATCCCGGCGATTTGCATGGCCACCTTCTTCACCACGCTGTCAATGGCGGCCAGGCTGACGTCAATCTGCCCGTCCTCGCCCAGAAAAACCTTGGCATAGGGCGTAGGCTTCCTGTTACCCAAGCTTATATACAGGCTGAGAGCAGCCAGAGCCAAGACCAGAATTCCGACGATCAAGCCAAAGACCCAGAACTTTGAGGAGGCGAAAAGATCGTTCAGGATGCCGCCCCAGGCGACGCGCACCGTGGCGCTGACGGTGCAGCAAATAAGTATCCCTCCCACCACCAAAGCCAGCAAACCCCAACAGAAAAGCAAAACCTTTTTTAACATTTTCATGATAACAACTCCTTTCGCATATTTCGGAACGGGGTTGGGCGGCGCGTGCTTGAATGGGCTTGTCCCGGCCCGCGCCTTAGTCTTTCAAAACCTTGTTTCCAGGGCCCCCGCAGTCTTGCCGCTTTCCGGGAGCCCCGGAAGAGAAATCACAGCAAGCTGGCTATTCCGATTTCAAGGCGGGAGGCGCGCCCTGCGGGAACATTACCCCTTGCACATGGACGTTAATATAAGGCACCTTGAGGCCGGTCATGCTTTCCACGGTGTTTTTCACGTTCTGCTGCACATTATGCGCGACCTGCGGTATCGTTACCCCGAACTCCATGATAACATGAACGTCAATGCTGACCTCTTTGTCAGAAATATCCACTTTGACGCCCTTGGTGAGATTCTTCCTGCCCAAAAGCTCGGCGATGCCGCCGGCGATGCCGCCGCTCATCCCGGCGATGCCGTTGACCTCGGTGGTGGCCAGACCGACTATGGTGGCGACTACGTCGTTGGCGATTTTGATAAACCCCGCCTTGCTTCCCTCCAAAACCTTTTCCGCATTCTCTTCCATGAAAAAACCCCCTTCGTGTTTCAGTTTTTCCGCCCGCGCCCCGCAGGCTTTTCGCTTAAGCTTAGTATAGCAAAAAATGACAAAAACAACAATACATATATAAGCGTCATAATAAAACAATTTTTGCGTGGTTTCCATTGCCCTGGCCCGGCTGCGCCCTTATTTGCGGCGCGAAAAAAGCTCCTCCGCCACCGCCCGCGGCTCGACGCCATGGCTGGCCCACAAGACCAGCAAGTGATAGAGCAGGTCGGCGCTTTCGTATATGATCTCATTTGGCGCGTTGTTTTTGGAAGCGATGATGACCTCGGCGGCCTCTTCGCCCACTTTTTTCAATATCTTATCCTGCCCCTTTTGAAAAAGATAGGCGGTATAAGAGCCTTGCGGCAATTCCGCCTTCCTTTGCAGGATCAGCTGATAAAGCTCCCGCATGACCGAATCCAAATTCTGTTCCATTTAAAAACCTCCCATTTCTATCCTCGCCGCATATGTCTCTTCTGACCTCTCGCCTCTTCCTTCTGTTTTGCCACCCCTCTGCCCCCCTCCTCTGGGAGAAGGAAAGAGTTTTTTTACAGGGGCTGCCGCCTACGGCGGCAGCCCCTAAATTAAGAGCGAACGGCGGTTCGCCTCACCCCGCCCTCGCTGTTCTTATTCCCCGGTTCCCGGCCGCAGCGGATAGGTGAAGCAGGAAAAACTGCCTTCGTGGCAGGCCGCGCCGCTTTGCTCCACGATCAGCAAAAGCGTGTCGGCGTCGCAATCGTGAAAGACTTCCCGCACCTTCTGCACATGGCCGGAGGTTTCGCCCTTTTTCCAGATGCGCGCGCGAGCGCGGCTGAAATAATGTGCATAGCCGGTTTCCAAGGTGAGCTTGAGGGCCTCCTCGTTCATCCAGGCCATCATCAGCACGGTTTTGCTTTCGGCGTCCTGCGCGATGGCCGGAATGAGCCGGTCGCGGCCGAATTGCAGGCGCGGAAAGGCGGGGATGAAGGGACGCACCGCCACCCCGCGCTCCAGTAAATAATCCTTGACTTCCGCCACGCTGAATTCCTGAAAGTGGAAAACCGAGGCCGCCAAAGCGCCCGCGGCCCTTCCCGCGGTCAGCCCCTCGTAAATATGCTCCATGCTACCCACGCCGCCGGAAGCGATGACAGGAATATCCACGCTTTGCGCGATGGCGGCGGTCAACTCGATGTCATAGCCGTTTTTCACGCCGTCCCGGTCCATGCTGGTCACCAAAATTTCGCCCGCGCCCAAAGCGGCGGCTTCCTTGGCCCACAAAACGGCGTCCTTGCCGGTGGCCCGCAGCCCGCCGTGGGTATATACCTCGAAAAAGCCCTCTTCGTTCTTTTTGGCGTCTATGGCCACCACGATGGAGGGGGAGCCGAACCTTTGCGCCGCCTCCCTGACCAAAGCGGGATTATTGAAAGCCGCCGTGTTGAGGGAGGCTTTGTCGGCCCCGGCGCTAAGTATTTCGCTGATGTCCTCAACGGAGCTCAGACCCCCGCCCACGATGAAGGGTATGGAAACGGCTTTGGCGGTGCGGCGCGCCACCTCCACCATACATTTGCGGCCCTCCACCGAGGCGGTGATGTCCAGAAAGACCAGCTCGTCTGCGCCGGAACGGTCATAATAGGCGGCGAATTCCACCGGGTCTCCGGCGTCGCGCAGGTTGACGAAATTCGTACCCTTGACCACGCGCCCCATTTTAATATCCAGACAGGGAATGATTTTTTTCATGCTCATTTTCTGTTCTCCTTCAATAGTCAATTTTTGCAGGCGCACGCTGTGCGTCCCTACGGATGGCTGCAACCGTTTCGTCCCGCGCTTAGCGCACGATTTCCAAGGCGTCGGCCAGGTTTATCTCCCCGCTGTATATGGCCATGCCGATGATGGCCCCTTCCACCCCAATCTTTTTCAGGGCCTCAATGCAAGCCAGAGATTTCACGCCCCCGGAAGCGATGACCTGCATGCCGGATGAACGGTGCATCTCTTCAATGGCCTCAAAGTTGGGGCCTTTTAAGGTTCCGTCGCGGCGCACATCCGTATAGATCAGGCGGCGCAGCCCCAGTTCGCGCATTTCGCGCGCCAAGGCGAGCGGGCTTTTGGCCACCGTGGATTCCCAGCCCTCGATGGCCACCATGCCGTCGCGGCTGTCCAGCCCCAGCACGATGCGCTCGCCGTATTCGCGGCAGGCTTGCGCAACCAAAGCCGGTTGGCGGATGGCCGCCGTCCCCAGCACCACACGCTCGATCCCCGCGGCAAGGATCTTTTCTATCGTCTCCATGTCGCGGATGCCGCCGCCCAACTCCACCTTCAGGCCGCTCACGGCGACAATTTCCCTGACCACCTCCAGGTTTCGGGGTTGGCCGCAAAAGGCCCCGTCCAAATCCACCACATGGATCAGCTCCACGCCCGCGTTTTTGAATAGCATGGCCTGCGCCGGCGGATCATCCGAATAGACCGTCTCGGCCTCCAGCCGCCCTTCCACCAGGCGCACGCATTTGCCGTCGCGCAGGTCTATGGCAGGTATGATCTGCAATTACATCATCTCCTCTTCTTATGCCCTTCTGTCCTCCGATTACTCACAAAACGCCCTTTGAGGACGGAACGCCCGTTTCCCGGGCGTCCGGGGAGGCGGCCACGCGCAAGGTTCGCGCCAGAGATTTGAAAACGCCCTCTATGATGTGGTGGCTGTTTGCCCCCGCCAGCTGGCGTATATGCAGGGTCAACCCGGCGGCGGAAACGAATGCGCGCAGGAACTCCACCAGCAGTTCGCTGGCAAAATCGCCTATCATGGGGCTGGGGATGTCCAAATCCGCCGCCAGATAGGCCCGGCCGGAGAGGTCAACGGCGGTCATAATGAGCGCCTCGTCCATCGGCAAAATGACGCTGCCATAGCGGCAAAGACCGGCCTTATCGCCCAGAGCCGAGGCCAGCGCCCCGCCCATGGCCAGACCCAAATCCTCAATGCTGTGATGGCCGTCCACCTGCAAGTCGCCCTTCATGTCAAGCGTGAGGTCAATCAGGGAATGGCGGCAGAAAAGCAGCAGCATATGATCGAAAAAGCCTAGGCCGCAGGAGCCGCAAAAGCTCCCCTGCCCGTCCAGATCCATGATCAGCCTGATGGCCGTTTCCTTGGTAATTCTTTCCACCGTGGCCGTTCTCATTAAAATCACTCCTAATCAATTATTTGTTGCGGGGTTATAAAACAAAATCAATATCCTTGTTGTTTGCGGGATCCCAACCGCGGATTGAACAGCGGCAATTAAATCCCTTTATTTGTTTATAAAGACTCTCATAAAGCGTTACGTTATCATCTCCCGTCATACCTTTTAGCAGAGATTTAATTGAAGATGTGTCAATGTCATTTAAGTATCCATCTCCGCCGAAAAGAGCGGTTTTTCCATGAAAAAACTCAATAGAAACCTTTTTTTCATATAAATAATCGTTGATATAGTCTATTAGGGCGTCAATATTATCATCAATGTTTTCACCGCAAAAATCAAAGTGAGCGTGTTGAAAAGCGTAGTAAAAAATTATCCCTTCCCCATCCTCGCAGGAAATTTTTATGTCATCGCCTCCGAACGGATTAACGATCACGAAATAATTTACACCGTTCTCCGTTTCTGTTTTTGTTTCATAGCTGCTATAGGTTTCGGTCAATCTTTCTGTCAATCTTGCAAAGGAATCCATTTTTCATGCCTCCAAGTTTTATAAATTTTCTTCCGTAAAGAGCCACAAGCAACCGAACCGCAACACAGTCCCCACGATGAGGAGGCAAAAGTGACGAGTATGGCAAGGCGCGCCGAGGCGAGGGAGCGAGCGTATAACTACCGAACCACAACATAGTCCCCACGATGAGGAGGCAAGAGAAGCAAGCAGAGCAAGGAGGACACGAGCCGCGACCGCAGGCGTACTCGGTGGTACGTCGAGGATCGCGGCGAAGCGTCCGACACCGCTATGCGACGCTTATGTTGCCGACGAAAGCCGCAGGCGTACGGCGTTGGCGTGAGCCTCCAACTCCTCTTTTTCCGCCAAACGCACGATGCCGGGGCCCTCGCTCAGCAGTTTGGCCTTGGTATAATAAGTGAAGCCGATTTTTTTGATGAAGTTATCCACCGAAACCGGCGAATAGAAGCGCGCCGTCCCGCCCGTGGGCAGGATGTGGTTGGGGCCCGCCCAATAATCGCCCACCGGGTCGGCGGAATAAGAA
>WRDJ01000081.1 GCA_009783495.1 Clostridiales bacterium
CAGGACCGCCACCCGGTGCAGACCTATGTGCTGGAATATCAGGAACGGCTGATCAAGGACGTTTTGAGCCGCGAGTTGAAGCGGGGCGGGCAGGCATATTTCGTGCATAACAAGGTCTATAATATCGAGCGCGCGGCGGAACGCCTGCAAACCTTGCTGCCGCAAGCGCGCATAGTCACGGCGCACGGGCAAATGCGGGAAAAAGAGCTGGAGCAGGTGATGCGGGATTTTGTGGCGGGCGAGGCCGACATCCTGGTCTGCACCACCATCGTGGAATCCGGCCTCGACATCCCCAATGTCAACACCCTGATTGTGGACGAAGCGGAAAATTTCGGCCTGGCCCAGCTATATCAGTTGCGCGGCCGGGTAGGGCGCTCTGATAAGCAGGCCTTCGCCTATTTCACCTACCGCCCCAACCGCATCATGAACGAAACGGCCAAAAAACGCCTCGTCGCCATCCGTGATTTCACCGAACTGGGCTCAGGCTTCAAAATCGCCATGCGCGATATGGAGATCCGCGGCGCCGGCAATATCCTGGGCGCGGAACAACACGGGCATATCGCGGCGGTGGGCTTCGATCTCTATTGCCGGCTGGTGCAGGAGGAGATCGAGGCGCAAAAAGGGCGCGAACCCCAGGCCAAAGAACCGGTCACGCTTCTTGAATTGCAGGTCAACGCCTATACGCCGGACAGCTATATTGACGACGTCGCGCTCAAACTGAACGTCTATAAGCGCATCGCCGCCGCGCCTTCCCTGGAATATATAGACGAACTGCGGGCGGAGCTGGCCGAGCGTTACGGGCCCCCGCCCAAGGCCGTGCAAAACCTGCTCACACTCGGCAAGATCAAGCTGCTGGCGCAAAAGCTTTTCGTGGCCTCCGTCATACAAAAGCCTGCTTTTCTGGAACTGAAATTCGCCCCGCGCCACCCGCTCAACGGGGAAATCCTGCGCGAACTGGCCATGAACTGGAATAAGCGCGTCGCCTTTTCGCAAAAAGAGGATTTCGTCATCCGCCTGAAAACAGCCGCCAATACGCCGGGAGAGCCGATGGCCTCGCTGCTGGAGTTTTTATGCGCCTTGGCCCGTCTTTGCGGCGTTTGAAGGTTTCTCCGCCCCGCCGATAACCCCGGGGAGCGGCGCTACGCACAATAAAAGGCGGCCTAAGCCGGCGGCCTTTGCGGAAATTTTTTACATCAAAGAAGCATTTCTCTTGATTTTTTTCAGAATACTTGGTACAATGCAAACATGAAAATAATATCAGAAAGCACAAAATTAAAATGCATTTTCGCCGCCTTGCTGACGGCGGTATATTTGATTTGTTTATCAGCCTGCATCCGTCCTCCCGAACCGACTCCCGGCCCTGGGCCCAGTCCGTATCCTGATCCCGATATACTTAATGACAACATAAATCAAAGAATTGAAAAACCTGTTGACTGGGCATTAATTGTTGAGCATAGAGAAGTTTTCCAGCTTGGGGTTCCGTGCAGCACAAACTCGTTCGGGACATTCCCGGCAATTGACGGGTCAACGGTGCTTTTGCCTTTGGCAGCCGAGTTCGGCTGGCAATTTTTAGACTTAGCTGATGAGCAAGTGCAACTCTTCTTTCGTTTTTCCACCACGCATGACGCTTATCTTAAACTTATCGGCGCAGCGCGGGATTATAATGCCAGTTCTCTGCTGTGCAAGGTAAGCGGTCACGGATATCATCATCTATACAAACAACCCGATATTATTTTGGTAACACCCCCGTCTATTGATGAACTGAATATTGCTAATAGTTATGGCGTCGAGTTAATTGTCAAGCCGATATGCTATGATTCCTTTGTTTTTATTACGCATATTGACAACCCTGTTAATAGCTTAACGGTAGAAGAAGTTCAAAAAATCTATTCGGGCGAAATTACGAATTGGCGTCAGGTTGGCGGAAACGACGAGGAAATAGTTGCATTTCAGCGTGAAGCCGGTTCCGGCAGTCAAACAGCTATGGAAGAATTTGTGATGGCGGGAATTGAAATGATGGAAGCTCCCATGGGATGGACAATCGGCGGAATGGGATTTTTAATTAACAAATTCGCCGCAGAATATCAAAATGCACCGCAAAGCCTCGGATATACCTACAAGTATTATATAGACAGACTTTACAAAAGCCCCGATATAAAGATTATTAAAATAAACGGCATTGAACCGAATGACAACAATGTCCGAAACTCCACATACCCGTTTGTTGTACCTTACAATGGCGTCATACGAAGTGACGATATAGCCAATGTCGGTGGAAAATTTTTAGATTGGCTGTTGTCTGAAGAAGGCCAACGATGTATTGCCCAAGCCGGATATGTTTCACTTATGTCTTTGGATTTGTAGACTTTTGGCAAACGAGCAATGAGCGGGATACTAAACAGGCTCTAAAGCAAGAACCCCGGCGAATGCCGGGGTTCTTGGCTCTCATGGCACAAAAGGCTTGCTTCAGGCGTTTTTAAATCCGCAAGAGCCACAAAAGACGGCGCCGGGCGCCAACGGGGCTTGGCAATTGGCGCAAAGCGCCGTTTCCGCTGTGGCCTCAGCCGGGGCTTCTTCGGGTGCTACGACGGGCAAGGAAGCGCCGCACTTAGCGCAAAACTTGCTTTCGGCGGTGTTTTCGGCATTGCAAACGGGACAAAGTGAAATGTTCTTGATCTTGAGTATCTTCGTCCTGATCTCCGCGATCTCATTTTTCAAGGTGTCGATCTTTTCACAAAGAACCTCCAGTTCTCCCTCGGCTCCCTCGCGGCAGCACAGATAAAACGCTTCGCCAATTTTGTTGTAAATCTCCTTGATGTCCCCTTCTTTGCTGTTGATGGAAAGACTGAGCTTGGTCGTTTCCGCAAGGTTTTTCGTTTTGCTGGCCGCAGACGAAGCGGCGGATTTCACATTGTCAAATATCCCCATAGCGCGCACGTCCTTTCTTAAATTTTATAGTATTGCCCGATATATTAAATCATATTAAAAACCGACAAAAATAGCAATAATAATTTTAAGGTTTTTTCATTTTTCAGCAAAATATTTTCCCAGGGAAGGCATTCGCATTCCCCGCTCTCCTAAAAAGGCCGCCCAAAATTGGGCGGCCTTTTTCTTTTTTATCGCGGATACTCTTCGTCGCCCTTAGTCCAGGCAATGAATCTTACTTTGCGCTTGATTTTCGCGTTGTCATCCTTTTCTTTCATGACCTCGTTGTATTTATCCACGAACAACCCGGTGTTCAGATAGGCGATGATATAGTCGTGTTCAGCTTCTTCCAAATTCTCGAATTCGGTCACCACGGCCTCCAGCTTGACAATATGATAACCCCAATATCCTTTGACCGGTTCCAGCGTGAAGTCGCCCACGCTTGCCAACTCGAAAGCGGCGTCCACAAAGGCCTCATCAAAACTGTATCCAAGGCTGGGAATATAGCAATTCCCAAAGATGAACGCGTCATAGAAGCCGCCGTCTTTCGCCGAAGCATCATCCTCGGAAAATTCTTCGGCCAACTCGGCAAATCTTGACGGGTCCTCTATCAGCATTTCAATGAGTCTCATGGCCTCTTCATAGGCGGCCTTCTGTTTTGTCTCGTCAGACCAGTTGCTCACCTTGATCAGGATATGGGAGACCTTGCGGGGCTGCCATTCCTCCGGTTTTTCGTCAAAAACCTTCCTGGCCTCGGCCTCGGCCTCCGCGTCGCCCATTTCCACCAGGTCATACAGATGATCCCTGAGCTTGCGTTCCGAAAGATCAAGCTCAATGTAACTCAAAAACCTCTTTTCGGTGAGGCCGTAATATTTCAGCCAGAGGGCATAATCAATTTTTTGTTCCTCAAAAAGATCCAAATAGGCCTTATGCTCGGCCTGGATTTCCTCTTTGCTCACCTTCAAGCCATATTCTTTTGCCAGCTGGGAAGTATACGCCGAAATAATGACGTCCTCGAAAGCGCTCTTCTCAATAAAGGGGAGGAGATCCAGGTAAAAGTCGTCATATGCCTCCTGGCCGTAAAGTGCTATTATCTGCGCTTTGGTAAAACCGGAGAAATAGCTGCAGTAATAATCCTCATACTGGATTTTATAATAATCATAGAGCCATCCGGGCATTTTCTGCCCGTTGACCGTGACGGCCGTGCTGGGGGTTTTCGCGCCGGTGGTCACGGGATAGATCGCTTTCAGGAAGATGAACATGCCGATGCCGAAAACGATGATGCAAGCCATGACCAGGGCGAAGATTTTGTTTTCTGATTTTTGCACCCTCTTGCCGCCCTTCACCGGCTTATATTTGTATGAGCCGCCGCCCGCCTTGCCCCCGGAAGAGCCGCCGCCCTGTCTCTTCAATCTCATATTGCCGCTTTGTTTGCTCAATTTAATCTACCCCTTTTCAGTTTACGCATATTATTATCACGTTTAAACATTTTAACATATATCTTTTAGAAAAGATAGTGAAAAGATGAAAATTCATGGAAAATTCATCTTTTTATTATCGCAAAGATTCTTGCGCTTATTTCCGGCAGAGGGTGGAGAAAAATCCGCGCGGCCGCTGATCCTCTCTGCGAATAAGCAGCGGCATGATAAACACACCGCAAATATTTTTCCGTTCATCTACATAAAAAGACAATTTTCGGCGGATAATAATTCCACGCCGACATTAAGCGACTTCCGGCAGGGCGCAAACGGGCCGCGCAGGAAGCTAATCGAAAAAGGAGGACTTGCCTTGAAAGCAACAGGAATCGTAAGGAGGATTGACGACCTTGGCCGCGTGGTCATCCCCAAAGAAATCCGCCGTACTCTCCGCATCAGAGAGGGAGACCCTCTGGAAATCTTCGTGGACAGAGAGGGCGAGGTAATATTAAAGAAATATTCGCCGATCAGCGAATTGGGTGATTTTGCCAAAGAATATGCCGAATCCATCAGCGAGACCATCGGACGCATGGTCTGCATCTCTGACCGGGATAATATCATCGCCGTCAACGGCGCGCCCAAGAAGGATTTTCTGGGGAAATCCGTGGGCATGATGGTGGAAAAGGCCATGACGGAGCGCAAAACCATCTTCAACAATTATGACGAGGGCAATTTCGGCAATCAGAAGGGCAGCTTGGTCTATGACGACAACGGGGACGAGGTTTACCGCTTTTCCTCGCAGGTGATCGTGCCCATCATCGCGCAGGGGGACGCGATCGGCGG